>NZ_JBQYSN010000052.1:0-34904 GCF_052686535.1 Agrobacterium sp. DKPNP3
TCGCGCCGCCGGGTGGCGGCAGGGCGCCAGACTGAACGGAGGGCACCGGCTGCGCCTGCAATGGTGGCGTATAGCCTGGATTGTTGCTGGCGTTGTTGTTGTAATCGTAGGAGGTACGTTGGCAACCGGCAAGGCCCATTACAACGGCAAGGCCCGTCACCACATATCTGAATTGCATATCAAGCTCCCGATTCTCTCGCTTCAGGAAAGACGATGATCAAACAAGAAGGCTGAATTATTACCAAAGCCTTATCTTGCGCAAGCGATGGCCGGGATAATTACCATTTCGGTCAATTTTTACCGAATTTTCCCACGCCGGGTTGAAAAAAGGGCCGCGGTCGAGACCGCGGCCCGCTAGATTTCTGGCCTTGGACATCGCCTTCAGACGCGGCGTTCGACCATCATCTTCTTGATTTCCGCGATCGCCTTGGCCGGGTTCAAGCCCTTCGGGCAAGCCTGCGCGCAGTTCATGATGGTGTGGCAGCGATAAAGACGGAACGGATCCTCGAGATTGTCGAGACGCTCGCCCGTCGCCTCATCGCGACTGTCGATCAGCCAGCGATAGGCCTGCAGCAGAACGGCGGGACCAAGGTAACGGTCGCCATTCCACCAGTAGCTGGGACAGGAGGTGGAGCAGCAGGCGCAAAGAATGCACTCATAAAGACCGTCAAGCTTCAGGCGGTCCTCATGGCTCTGCTTCCATTCCTTGGCCGGCGTCGGCGAAACCGTCTTCAGCCAGGGCTCGATCGAGCGGTGCTGGGCGTAGAAGTTCGACAGGTCGGGAACAAGATCCTTCACGACAGGCATATGCGGCAGCGGATAAACCTTCACCGTCCCGTTGATCTCTTCCATGCCCTTCGTGCAGGCGAGCGTATTGGTACCGTCGATATTCATCGCGCAGGAACCACAAATGCCTTCGCGGCAGGAACGGCGCAGCGTCAGCGTCGGGTCGATATTGTTCTTGATGTAGAGAAGCGCATCGAGAACCATCGGCCCGCAATCATCGACATCGATGTAAAAGGTGTCGATACGCGGGTTCTGGCCGTCATCCGGGTTCCAGCGATAGATGCGGTATTCGCGCACATTCTTGGCGCCATCAGGCTTCGGCCAGACCTTGCCTTCGCTGATCTGGGAATTCTTGGGGAGAGCGAGTTCAACCATATCCAGTTCCTCAAATCAGTAGACGCGCGCCTTCGGCTCGATCTTTTTCGGATCGATGCCGTCGGCGATGAGGTCGGTGTGAACCGGACGATAATCGAGCTTCACGTCGCCTTCCGGGTTAACCCAGGCAAGCGTATGCTTACGCCAGTTCACATCGTCGCGACCGCCGAACGGACCGTCGACGAAATCCTCGCGGGCATGCGAACCGCGGCTTTCCTTACGCGCTTCCGCGCCGTAGACCGTGGTGATGGCATTGGCCATGAGGTTATGCAGCTCGAGCGTTTCGACCAGATCGGAATTCCAGACCATCGAGCGGTCGGTGACCTTGACGTCGGGCAGTTCCTTCCAGATGTCGGACAAACGGCGGCAGCCGCTTTCGAGCGATTCCTGGGTGCGGAACACGGCCGCGTCGTCCTGCATGGCGCGCTGCATCTTGTCGCGCAGCACCGCCGTCGGCGTCGAGCCGTTGGCGTAACGCAGGCTGTCGAAGCGCTCCATGATCCTGTCGCAGGCAGCCGTATCGAGAGCGGGAATCGCCTCGTCACGATTGATGACCTGGGCGGCACGAATGGCGGCGGCACGACCGAAGACCACGAGGTCGATCAGCGAGTTCGAGCCGAGGCGGTTTGCGCCGTGAACCGAGGCGCAACCGGCTTCGCCTACCGCCATCAGGCCGGGCGCGATACGCTCCGGGTTGTCAGCATTGGCGTTCAGCACTTCACCCCAATAGTTCGTCGGAATGCCGCCCATATTGTAGTGAACCGTCGGCAGAACCGGGATGGGCTCGCGCGTAACATCCACGCCTGCAAAAATCTTCGCGCTTTCGGAAATGCCCGGAAGACGCTCATGCAGGATCGCCGGATCGAGGTGATCGAGATGCAGGAAGATGTGATCCTTGTTCTTGCCGACGCCGCGGCCTTCACGGATTTCCATCGTCATGCAGCGGGAGACAACGTCACGCGAGGCAAGGTCCTTCGCGGAAGGCGCATAACGCTCCATGAAGCGCTCGCCTTCGGAGTTGACGAGATAACCGCCTTCGCCGCGCGCGCCTTCGGTAATGAGGCAGCCTGCGCCATAAATGCCGGTCGGATGGAACTGCACAAATTCCATGTCCTGAAGCGGCAGGCCCGCACGGGCGATCATGCCGCCACCGTCGCCGGTGCAGGTGTGGGCAGACGTCGCCGAGAAATAGGCGCGGCCGTAACCACCAGTCGCCAGCACCACCATCTTGGCGGCGAAACGGTGAATGGTGCCGTCATCGAGATTCCAGGCAACGACGCCGGTGCAGCGGCCATCCGGAGCCATGATGAGGTCGAGCGCGAAATATTCGATGAAGAATTCCGCATTGTTGCGCAGCGACTGGCCATAAAGCGTATGCAGAATGGCGTGACCGGTACGGTCGGCGGCGGCACAGGTGCGCTGCACCGGCGGACCTTCGCCATAATTCTGCATGTGGCCACCGAACGGGCGCTGGTAGATCTTGCCTTCTTCGTTACGCGAGAAGGGCACGCCGTAATGCTCCAGCTCATAGACCGCCTTCGGCGCTTCCATGGCGAGATATTGCATCGCGTCAACGTCACCGAGCCAGTCGGAGCCCTTCACGGTGTCGTAAAGGTGCCATTGCCAACAGTCGGGCGTCATATTGGTGAGCGATGCGGCAATACCGCCCTGTGCCGCGACCGTATGGGAGCGCGTCGGGAAAACCTTGGTGATGCAGGCGGTCTTGAAACCCTGCTCGGCCATGCCGAGCGTGGCGCGCAGACCGGCACCACCGGCGCCCACGACGATCACGTCATAGGAGTGATCGACATAGGTATAGGCCTTGCCATTCTGGGAAGGTGAACTGATCGAAGCCATGGCGAACTTATCCTACGAATGCAATTTTCAGGATGGCGAAGATCGACAGGCCACCGATGAGGATCGCGAAAAATGTATTCAGCATCAGAAGAACGAGTTTCGAAACTTCGGCGTGAATATAGTCTTCGATGATCACCTGCATGCCGAGCTTCATGTGGATGAGGCCGGAAACCAGCACCAGAGCCATGATGACCGCGACGAGCGGATTGGAGAGTGCCGCGACAACTTCCGGATAGGGCGCGCCGGCATATTTGATCAGGAAGACAACAAAAAAGGTCAACAGCGGAATGTTCGAAACAGCCGTCAGGCGCTGGCGCCAGAAATGGTCGGTGCCTTCCTTGGCGGAGCCGAGACCGCGAACCTTACCGAGAGGTGTACGCATATCCATAAAAGTATCTCCTCAGCGCACGATCAGGACGATGATCCAGATCAGCGCGGTCAGACAGATCGACGCCACGAAGGAGGCCTTCGCCAGCTTGGTGGTGAAGTGCTTCTCGAAGCCGTGCCCGAGGTCCCACATCAGGTGGCGCAGGCCGCCGATCATGTGGTGGACCAGCGCCCATGTATAACCGATCAGGATGATCTTGCCGATGATCGTGCCCATCGCCCAACTCACCCAGTCGTAATAGGCGGGACCGGACGCAAGCGCGATCAGCCACCAGGCAACAAGGAGCGTGCCGAAATACAGCGCACCGCCGGTGACACGGTGGATGATGGAGGCCACCATCGTCGGAATCGGCTTGTAAATTTGAAGATGCGGCGACAGAGGCCGGTTATTTGTCACATTCGCCATCAGAACCTCGCGGCGTTTTCCCGTGCGCCCGAAGGGCGCCCCCAAGCAACAGCACATGACGAAGGAATGTGCATTGCACCAACCGCGACGTTTAATCACATGGGCGCGTCACCACAAGCATATTTCATGGCCGTTTCCAATTTAATCGATTGGTGCGTTCACTTTTTTAGGAAATTTTTTGCGTCAAAATAAAAAATCCAACATTTCCAAGATTTACACCCCGAAAATATTTA
The DNA here is from genome assembly GCF_052686535.1 of Agrobacterium sp. DKPNP3. NCBI lineage: Bacteria > Pseudomonadati > Pseudomonadota > Alphaproteobacteria > Hyphomicrobiales > Rhizobiaceae > Agrobacterium > Agrobacterium sp. DKPNP3. The sequence goes on from NZ_JBQYSN010000052.1 coordinate 4,045, forward strand.
CCTTTACGTAATTCCGAAAGGGTGTAATTTACTATTTCTTAACGCGTAAATCCGGAGCATGACGCTCATGTTACAGCATCGAATCGTCGCCCTGATCATGATGGTCACAGGCGCGATTTCAATCTCCCTGCAATCCGCCGCGGCAGGCGATTTTCACAGCCGGAGCTACACCACATATCGTCAGTCGCAGGTAAGTTTTTCGACCGATGGCCTCCCCTCCACGCTCCCCGGCGGCACCTACGTCGGAGGCATTTCCGCCCTCAGGGTCAGAGGCAATGGCAATTATTTCGCGGTCGGCAGCGGGATATCCCGGCAGATCGCCACAGACGGCTACCGCTCTTTGTTGGCACCCAAGGCAAAGATCATGACCATCAGCGCTGAAAGCGCGCGGGACGCCTGTGCCTACGAACACGGCGTCTGCGTCATCAGGCCCTGATCAAATGAAACGCCACACCGTCGTCTTCTTCACTTCGCTGTCCTCAAGGGCGCGGCTGACGGCCACCTGGTAGGTGGCAAGCGCCTCAAGCCGCTGTTTCGGCAGGTAGGCCCTGCCCGGGTCGCCGACGATAACGCTGACGCCCGCTTCTGTGAGCTCGACGAACCAGGGCACGAGAAGATCGGCGAAGGTCCGGTCATAGAAGACATCTCCCGCCAGCAGAACATCGGCCTCGATGCGGCGACCGATCAGATCGGCACCTGTAAAGCCGATATCAACGCCGTTCAGCCCTGCATTCATCCGAACAGCCGTTTCCGTCCACGGATCTATATCGGCGGCAAGCACCGTCGCCGCACCGGCCTTCGCAGCCGCAATGGCAACCAGCCCGGAGCCGCTGGCAAAATCCACTACACGCCTGCCGCTCACGCATTCAGGATGATCGAGCACATACCGGGCAAGCCCCTGCCCGCCCGCCCAGGCAAAGGCCCAGAAGGGCGGCGGCAGACCGATCTCTTCCAGCTCCTCCTCCGTCTTCAGCCAGAGGTCATGCGCTTCGGTGGCGAGATGAAGGGAGAGTTCCGGCACATGCGGGGGATGCATGATGCCGGTATTGTCGAGGATGAAGCGTTCGGGATCGGTCCTCACCGAGGCGTCAATCCGGGGATTTCGGAGGGTTGTTCAGCCCGCCCATGCGGCAGACCTCAAGATATTCCTCTTCCGTGACCGGCTGGACGGAGAGCCGCATTGAGGTGACCAGGGACATCTGCGCCAGTTTCGGATTGGCTTTGACATCCTTGAGTGACACCGGCTGCGGCATGTCGCAGACGGCGCGAATATCCACGCAGTCCCACTTCGGGTCGCCTTCGGCCGTTGAGTCCGGGTGCGACAGCGCGCAGACTTCAACGATGCCGACGACATCCAGCCCTTCATTGGAATGATAAAAGAAGCCTTTGTCGCCAATCTTCATTGCGCGCATGTTGTTGCGGGCCTGATAATTGCGCACACCGGTCCATTCTTCGCCGGCCTCGCCCTTGGCCTTCTGCATTTCCCAGGACCATTTGAACGGCTCGGACTTGTAAAGCCAATAATTCGCCATGCCAGATCACGCTCCCGGATTATTGAAGACCCAATTATAGGGCTTTACATCAACGCTCTCGAACAGGCCGGCCTTGGCATAGGGATCGGCATCGGCGAGCGCCTTCGCCGCCTCGATATCGGCCGCCTCCACAATGACGAGGCTGCCATTCGGCTTTCCTTCGGCATCCAGAAACGGGCCGGCAATCTTCAGGGTGCCTTCCGCATTGAGTTTGTTCAGATGCTCCAGATGCGCCGGGCGGGTCTCCATGCGCACGTTCAGATGGCCGGGCTTGTCCTTGCAGATAAAGGCAAACAGCATTTTCGTCTCCTTGCTAGAGCATGTTTCCCAACGCGAATGGCGTTTCGGGAGCGTAACATGCGTGAATCCTATGCGACCGCCCCACGCTCACTCGGTGGTGATGGGCCGCGTCATCAATTGTTGCATGGCACTCGCCACATCGAGATTGCCGTCGATAATGGCAGCCACGGCTTCGGTGACGGGCATCTCGACACCGTACTGATGTGCAAGCCGGGCAGCGACGGCTGCCGCATAAGCGCCCTCGACCAGCCCGCCGGACATATCCTTGCCCTTGCCCTCGCCCAGGGCGATCCCGAAGCGAAGATTACGGGACTGATGGCTCGTCGCGGTCAGAACCAGATCGCCCAAACCCGAGAGCCCGCGCACCGTATCCGCCTTGCCGCCCATCGCAACGACCAGCCGCGACATTTCCGCGAGCCCACGCGAAATCAGCGCCGCGCGGGCAGAATCGCCAAGGCCCGCCCCTTCGACAATGCCAGCGGCAATGGCAAGCACGTTCTTCAGCGCCCCGCCCAGTTGCACGCCGATACGGTCGGTCGAGGCATAAAGCCGAAAGGTCCGGCCGGAAATCGATGTTGCCAGCCGTTCCGCGATCGCGGCGTCATCAGCCGCAATTGCCATGGCCGTCGGCAGGCCGCGGGCAATATCAGCAGCAAAGCCCGGCCCCGAAAGCACGCCAATAGGATGATGAGGCAATTCCGCTTCGAGCAATGCCGTCAACAGGCGACCAGAACTGCGGTCGATGCCCTTGGCGCAGGTGACAATAAGCGACTGATCAGCCAGATAGGGGCCGTAATGACGGGCCGCATCCGCGTGAGATTGGGAAGGCATGGCGAAAAGCACGATGCCGGCATCGGAGAGGACATCCGACTCGGCGGAAAATTGAAGCGTGTCCGGCAGCTCGACGCCTGGCAGCGCCGCATCGTGCACGCGGTCGCTGGTCAGGTCAGCCATCAGTGACGGATCTCGGCCAAGCAGGGTCACATCGTGCCGGTTCTCCAGAGCGATGACGACGGCGAGAGCGGTTCCGAAGGCCCCGGCACCTATGACGACGATTTTTTCGCGCTGCATCACGCCTTGGCTCCCCTTTTACCGAAACCGATCAATGTCTCCGCGCGGCCATCAAGCGGCCAGCGCGAGCGTGGCGCGATTTCCAGCGGATCAGCGTCTCGACCATCAGCCATTCGCTCAAGCCCAGCCCAGGCGATCATGGCGGCATTGTCCGTGCACAGCCGGTGGGGCGGCGCGATGAAGCGGAAGCCGTTGCTATCGCACAGCGACTGCAAGGTCTGGCGGATTTCGGTATTGGCCGCGACGCCGCCAGCGACAACAAGCGCAGGCATCGTCTCGAGCTGCGGAAACTCCTGTTTGAACCGAAGGAGACCTCGGCCGATCCGGTCTTTCAAAGTGCGTGAGACAGCCTTCTGGAAGGACGCGCATATATCGGCGATATCCTGTTCGGACAGCGGTGCGATAGCCGTCGCCGCCTGCCTTACCGCCGTCTTCAAACCGGAGAATGAGAAATCGAGACGTGTTTCGCCGACCATGGGACGCGGTAGCGGAAAGCGGTTCGGGTCGCCTCTCGCGGCCGCCTTTTCAACCGCAGGCCCGCCCGGATAGGGCAGCCCCAGAAGTTTCGCGGTTTTGTCGAAGGCTTCCCCGAGCGCGTCATCGATGGTGGTGCCCCAGCGCTCATAGTCGCCCACGCCCCGCACCAGCACCAGTTGTGTGTGGCCACCGGAGACCAGGAGCATCAGGTAAGGGAAAGAAAGACCGTCGGTCAGCCGCGCCGTCAGCGCATGCCCCTCCAGATGATTGATGGCGTAGAGCGGCTTGCCTGCCGCCTTGGCAATCGCCTTGCCCGTCATCAACCCAACCAACAGGCCACCGATCAGACCGGGACCGGAGGTGGCGGCGATGGCATCGACATCGGCGAGTGTGACTCCCGCTTTTTCCAGCGCCTCTTCGACGAGGGCGTCAAGCGCCTCGACATGGGCGCGCGCCGCGATTTCAGGGACGACGCCGCCATAGGCGCTGTGTTCCTCAAGCTGCGACAAAACGACGTCGGAGACGATCTCGCCACGCCCATCAGCGTGCCGAACCACAACGGATGCAGCGGTTTCGTCACAGCTTGTCTCTATGCCGAGAATACGAAGAAAGGGGGTCATCAGATCTGTTCGTTCATTGCGATCATGCGCTGAGTTGGTCTAAGACAACTCCGGTAACAATGGATAGACGCGGATGCAAACAAAACCTTTCCGAATCGGCACGCGCGGCAGCCCGCTGGCGCTTGCACAGGCATATGAGACGCGCAGCCGGCTCATGGCCGCGCACGGCCTGCCGGAAGAGATGTTCGAAATCGTCGTTCTCTCTACCAAGGGTGACCGGATCACCGACCGCGCCCTGTCGGAGATCGGCGGCAAGGGCCTGTTCACCGAGGAGCTGGAGAGCCAGCTTCTGTCTGGAGAACTTGATATCGCGGTCCACTCCTCCAAGGACATGCCCACCGTTCTGCCGGAAGGCCTTCATCTCTCCGCTTTCCTGCCGCGTGAGGACATGCGCGATGCCTTTATCGGCCGCACCGCGCCAAAGCTTCTGGAACTGCAGCATGGAGCCGTCGTCGGCTCAGCATCCCTGCGCCGTCAGGCGCTGATCCGCCGCCTAAGGCCGGACCTGAACGTCATCATTTTCCGCGGTCTGGTGGACACGCGCCTGCGGAAGCTCGAAGAAGGCCAGGCCGATGCGACCCTGCTTGCCTTCGCCGGCCTGAAACGGCTCGGTAAGGAGCATGTGCCGACAGAAATTCTCGATCCGAAAGAATTCCCACCGGCGCCGGCACAGGGTGCAATCTGCGTCGAAAGCCGCATCGGGGACAAACGCATGGACGCGCTGCTAGCGTCGATAAACGACCTGCCGACATTTGATGCCGTGACCTGTGAGCGCGCCTTCCTCGCAGCGCTGGATGGTTCCTGTCGCACGCCCATTGCCGGCTATGCCACCTGCGATGGCGAAGCACTGCATTTTTACGGGCTTATTCTCACGCCCGACGGCCAGACGAGCCACGGCGTCGAGATTTCCGGCAATAGCGCCGATGCGGTGAAGCTCGGAATCCAGGCTGGCGAAAAGGTGCGCGCGAGGGCCGGCAGCAGTTTCTTCGAAGGCTGGAGCTGAACGATGCGGATCGTCGTCACCCGGCCGCAGCGTTCGGGCGAAAGGACGGCCGCAAAACTCGAAGCGCTTGGCTACAGGCCGGTGCTTCTGCCGCTGTTTTATCCAGCCCACCATGGAACCCGCGCCGTCCAGGCCCTTTCGGATTCGCTGGGGGCAATTGCCGTAACCAGCGCAGAAGCAGTACGTGCACTAAATCCTTTCGCGGAACAATTGGCGCCCCACCTGTCGAAGCCGCTTTTTGCGGTTGGCGGAGCTACCGCCGAGGCTGCGGAAAAGAGTGGCTTTCGGCAGATATTCACCGCCGCCGGAGATGCCGTATCGCTCGCCGCGCTCGTGAAAGCGCATCATTCACTTTTCTCTAGAGGGCAGCCACTGCTTTATCTCGCTGGCAGGCCCCGTGGCAAAGTCTTCGAAGAAAGCCTGGCTGCAGCGGGTATTCCGTTCAACTCCATAGACTGTTATGAAATGTTGCCCTCAACGATATCTGAAGAGGACCTCGAGACCGCGCTTGTGACGACGCCCGCCGATGTGGTGATGCTCTATTCTTCCGAGGCGGCACGGACCTTCTTTCATCACGTATCGGCCACTAAGTTGACGACCGCGCTAGCCGCGACACGCTTTATCTGCATCAGCCGCAACGTGCTTTCTCTGGTTCCGGCCATCTTCCGCTGCCAATCCTTCGCTGCCGAAGAGCCGAGCGAGGCGGCGATGTTTCAGCTTCTGGGCCGTCAGCCTGGAACCTAATTGGAGCTCACCTCTTTCCTTTGCCGCCGTCACTGACTAGGTTTAGATTACTGCAGGCAGAAATGAGGTTGTCATGGTATCGGGAAAGCCGCCACGCCACTCCAAGTCCAAAGCCGAACCGGTCACCATTGACCTGGACGCCAAAGACGTGAAAGCAATTTCCGCCGATGGTGACGCTGAAAAGGCGGACGAAAAGCCCGAGGAGGGCACGCCCGCTGCGACGACTGGAGCGAGCGCCTCCGAATCCAAGCCCGATACAGCCGATACAGCCGCAACTGCCTCGACGGCACCCCTGTGGGAGACGAAGAAAACCAGCATCGAACCCGAGCCTAACGTGGCCAAACCGGCCCCGGCAGCCGCTGCGGAACAGAAGGCGGATAGCGCTTCGGAAAAGCGGAAAGAGCCGCTGTCATCAGCGTCTACCGCGCCGAAAATCGACGCAAAACCGGAGGCGACCAGTGCCGCCGCGGCCGCAACGGCAGCGGCGGCTTCGAAACCAGCTTTTGGTCCGACATCGTCTTCCAGCACAGCGGGCAGCGCCTCTGCAAAGACATCAAGCGCCAACTTGTCGTCAGGACCAACCAAGCCGCCGGCTCCCCCGCAGACGGAGCGCCGCCAGGCCGCGACCTCTGGCCTCATCGCCGCCGGTATCGTTGGCGGGCTTGTGGCGCTCGCCGCCGCCGGCAGCATGCAATATGCAGGCATCCTTCCCTCCGCCAACTCTGGACGGGCTGGTAACGATGAAATTGCATACCTGAAAACGGATATAGCCAACCTTCGCCAGCAAATCGCCAATGCGCCAGCAGCGGACAGCTCGGCGCTTGAACAGCGTCTTGCCGCTCTCGAGGCAAAAGGCGAGGCGCCGCAGGCGGACGGGCTTGCCGAAAAAATTGCCGCGTTGGAATCCACCCTTCAGTCCGAGCGCTCCGCGCAGGCCTCCGTGACTGCAGACCTGACGCGCCGCCTTTCGGATGCGGAAGCCAAGATCAACGAACCGAGAGACGATATTGAAGTGGCACGCGCCATTGCCTCGGCCGGGCTGAAAGCTGCGATCGACCGTGGCGGCCCCTTCCTGACCGAACTCGACACCCTTTCAAAGGTAACGCCTGACGATCACGCAATCGCTTCCCTGCGATCGTTTGCCGCTACCGGTGTTCCGTCGCGCTCGGAACTGATGCAGAAATTTCCCGATGTCGCCAATGCCATGCTGTCCGCCATCAATCAGCCGGACCCCAATCAGGGCATCATGGAACGGCTGACCGAAAGCGCCTTGTCGCTCGTCAAGGTTCGCCCGGTCGGAAATATCGAGGGAGAGACGCCGGAAGCGATGATCGCACGCATGGAGAACAAGTTGCGCAACGGCGATCTGCAAGGCGCGGCCCTCGAGTGGAACGGGCTGCCCGAGGCCGCCAAGTCGGCCTCCGCCGACTATAAGAAGTCGCTTGATGCGCGTATCGAGGTTGAAAACCTGGTCGGCGGCACGTTGAACCGTGCCATCACCAGCACCGGCAAGCAGGGGTAAGGACATGACAAAAATCCTGACGTTTGTCCTTATCGTCCTGGCGCTTGGTTTCGGTTTCTCCTGGCTTGCCGACAGACCCGGCGTCCTTTCGATCGTCTGGCAGGGGCAGTTGATCGAAATGAGCCTGATGGTTGCCGCCGCCATGATCGCGGCGCTGGTTGCCGTCGTGATGCTTGTCTGGTGGGTCATCAACGCCATCTGGACATCGCCCAACGCCGCACGTCGCTATTTCCGCGCCCGCAAACGCGACCGCGGTTATCAGGCGCTATCCACCGGATTGATTGCCGCCGGCGCTGGCAACGCCCTTCTCGCCCGCAAGATGACGGCCCGCACGCAGGGGCTGCTCAGCGCCGATCAGGAGCCACTGATTCACCTGCTGGATGCGCAGGCCGATCTCATCGAAGGCAAATACGATGACGCCCGGCGCAAATTCGAGGCGATGGCCCGTGATCCAGAGACACGTGAGCTTGGGCTTCGTGGCCTTTATATCGAAGCCCGCCGGCAGGGCGCCTACGAAGCCGCCCAGCAATATGCAGAGGATGCCGCGGAAAAAGCACCTTACCTGCCGTGGGCAGCGCAGGCGACACTGGAAAATCGCTGCCGCACCGGTCAGTGGGATGACGCGATCCGTCTGCTTGACCAACAGAAGGCGGCACGCGTTATCGAGCGCGGTGAGGCGGAACGGTTAAAGGCGGTGCTTCTTACCGCAAAAGCCAGTGAAAAGCTTGAAAGCGATCCGGTCGGCGCACGCGAGGACGCAAAGCACGCCCTGAAACTCGCCAAAGGCCTCGTTCCGGCCGCGCTGGTTGCAGCAAAATCCTATCTGCGTGAAGACAATCTGCGCAAAGCAGCAGCCGTTCTCGAGCCTGTCTGGAAGAATGATCCTCATCCGCAGATCGCGGAGCTATATGTCCGCGCGCGCAGCGGCGACACCGCTATCGACCGCCTCAAACGCGCTGAGCGGCTCGAAAGTCTGAAGCCGAATAATATCGAGTCGCTGTTTGCGGTGGCGCAGGCAGCGCTTGACGCAAAAGAATTCGGGCGGGCGCGGGAAAAGGCCGAAGCCGCCGCCCGCATCGAGCCACGTGAAAGCATTTTCCTGTTGATGGCCGATATCGAGGAAGCCGAAACCGGGGACCAGGGACGCGTGCGGTATTGGATGGCGCAGGCACTGCGCGCGCCGCGTGATCCGGCTTGGGTCGCCGATGGCGTCGTATCGGAAAAATGGCTCCCTGTCTCGCCTGTCACGGGGCGTCTCGATGCCTTCGAATGGAAGGCACCTTTCGGCCAGCTCGAAGGGCCGGTTGAAGATATGACGATTGAAAATGCGCTTGCGGCAGCGCCGGCCAAGACCGAACCGGCCGCGAGAACAATCGTCGTTGAAAGCCCGCCAGAAACCAGAGCTGAGCCGAAGCCCGTGCCCACGACAACGGTCGAGGTGAAGCCGGCCGCCGCTACGGCGAAAAAACCTGCGACCATCGACGCACCGCCGCAGAACGACGGGGCGGCCGCGAAGACGGAACCCGTGCCGTTTTTCGGTGGGGCGCCGGACGACCCCGGCGTCAAGAAATCAGGCACGGAAGCCGAACCCAAAACGCGGCTTAAACTCTTCTGACCGGCAGGCAATCGATGTTCCAGCAATTTCAGTCTTTCATCCAGAACCTCGTCGGCCCGAATGCAGGAGATTTCAGCCCGGATGATTTGCGGGTGGCCGTCGCCGCCCTCTGTTTTCAGGTGATGGAAGCTGACGGCACCGTCTCTAAAAGCGAGCGTGAACGCCTGCGGGAAATCCTGCACGATTATTATCATCTCGATGGCGGCAAGCTCGATGCACTTCTCGCAGCCGGGCAGGAGGCGGGTAAGGAAGCCGTCGATTATTATCGCTTCACGGCCGATATTCGCCGCCACCTCGATGAGGATCAGCGTGTCGAGCTTATTGGCATATTATGGGATATTGTTTACGCTGACGGGGAACGAAGCGAAATGGAAGATCACGTGATCTGGCGCGTTGCCGATCTGCTTGGTGTTTCCGTGCGCGACAGGGTTCTGCAACGTCAGCAGGCCGCCACGAGGTCCGGCCCTGCTGAAGAAAGCGAAAACGAAGACGATGCTGTTTGACCCCTCCAGGCAACAGAAACAACAACCCTCGCTGCTTATTGTCCTGCACCAGGAACGCTCAACGCCCGGCCGCGTCGGCCAGATGCTGGTGGAGAAGGGATATCGTCTGGATATAAGGCGTCCGGCACTTGGCGACGACCTGCCGCCGACGCTGGCGCACCATGCAGGTGCCATCATCTTCGGCGGCCCGATGAGCGCCAACGACCCGCATGATTACATCAAAGCCGAAATCGACTGGCTGAAGGTGCCTCTGAAGGAAGACAAGCCCTTTCTCGGCATCTGTCTCGGTGCACAGATGCTGTCAAAACATCTGGGCGGCAAGGTTGAGGCAGACAGGGAAGGCAAGGTAGAGATCGGCTGGTATCCGCTCCATGCCACCGAACATGGCCGGCTTCTGATGCCGCACTGGCCGAAGATGGTCTATCATTTTCACAAGGAGGGGTTCGAGCTACCGCGCGGCGCCGAATTGCTGGCATCGGGCGAAACCTACCCTAACCAGGCCTATCGTTACGGAAAAAACGCCTGGGGCCTGCAGTTTCACGCCGAACTGACCCGTGCCATGATGCACAGCTGGGTGGTGCGCGGCGCGCAGCGGTTTGGCATGCCGAATGCGCAGGTGGGCAGCCAGCATCTAGAAGGCCGCATGTTGTTCGACACGCCGCTGAGGGCCTGGCTCGGCAATTTTCTCGATCTGGTGTTTGAGGGCAAGGCGCAGCGCTGATTTCTTACGGAATCAATGCGGCGCCTCCAGATTGTCGATCTTGCGCAGCTTGGAAAAACCAAGCGCCCAGATGACCGCCACCGCAAGCGTGCCAGCCCCGCCGATGACAACGGCCGGTACCGCGCCTACGACATGCGCCATGGTACCGGCGCGGAACTCGCCAAGCTCGTTCGATGCGCCAACGAAGACCATGTTCACCGCATTGACGCGTCCACGCACCTCATCCGGCGTCCAGAGCGCAATGAGGGTCTCGCGCACATAAACCGACACCATGTCTGAAGCGCCCATGACAACCAGCGCGGCGATGGACAGCCATGCGGTTTGTGACAGGCCGAAGACGACGGTCGAAACGCCGAAAAGGCCAACGCCGGCAAACATCAGCAGGCCCGCATGGTGGCGAATAGGCTTGAATGCGAGGATGACGGCGACGGTAATGGCCCCGATACCGGGCGCTGCGCGCAGAAGCCCCAGACCCCATGGACCAAGCGTCAGCACTTCCTTGGCAAAGATCGGCATCAACGCAACCGCGCCACCCAGGAGCACCGCAAAGAGATCGAGCGATATCGCGCCGAGGACGATCTTCTCCTGCGAGATGAACTTGAAGCCGGCGAGCATGGTTTCGAGGCTGATCGCTTTTGCCGGACCGCGTTGTTCCGGCTTGCGGATCGCTATCGCAAGGGCTGCGGAGATCATGAAGAGCACAAGCGCAACGCTATAAGCAACCGAAGCGCCGAGGCCATAAAGCAGACCGCCAGCAACAGGCCCCATAATGGACGCCATCTGCCAGGACGAAGAATTCCAGGCGATTGCGTTCGGCAAATCCTCAACGGGCACGAGATTGGGCGCCAGCGACTGCACCGCCGGTCCCATGAAGGCGCGCTCGATGCCGAAGACGACAAGAATGGCGAAGACCGGCCATGGGGAAAAGCTGTGCGTCAGCGTCAGCGCCAGCAGAGCGACCGCGCAAAGCGCCGCAACCAGCAGGCATATGGACATGATGCGGCGGCGATTGTGCCGGTCGGCAACCGTTCCCGTCACAAGGATCAAGAGCAGCGAAGGCAGAAACTGGAAAAGACCGATCAGGCCTAGATAAAAAGCATTGCCGGTCACCTCATACATCTGCCAGCCGACGGAAACGCTGACGATCTGAATGGCGAAGGCCGAAAAAAACCGGGCGCTGAAGAAACGGCGATAGGATGAATGCCGGAATGCACCGAAACGGTTTTCGGCAGAAGGGAGAGACATCGGCTGGGTGCTCGCGAGGGAATATGGAGATGGCAATAAAGCGATATGACAGGAATGACCAGCCCTCATCGGGGGATAGCTGACAGTCCGAGCGGTTCCAGCCCGAAATCCGCCTGGGAGTCGTCGGTCAGATCACGATCATCGCCGGTGGGATTCGACCAATGATGATTACGATCTGGCGCAACACTTGCCGGTTCAGCGCCGAATGTCTAAATGTCTTGCAACCAAGATACGGAGATATTGATGCTTGCCCTGTTTCAGACCATCGATCTGGCCTTGAACCTCTACACCTGGGTGCTGATCGGCAGCGCCATCTTTTCCTGGCTTTACGCCTTCAATGTCATCAATTCCCGCAACCAGTTCGTCAACGCCATCGGCAGCTTTCTGTACAATGTCACGGAACCGGTTCTGCGCCCCATCCGCCGCGTTCTGCCCAATCTCGGTGGCATCGATATTTCGCCGATCATTGTGTTGCTGATCATCTTCTTCATCCGCTCCTTCATGTGGAACACGCTATACCCGATGGTCGCTTGAGCGGCTGCTGGCAAAAGCAAAATGATCATGTCCGCCTGACGGTGCGCCTCACGCCAAATGGCGGGCGTGACGCCATCGAGGGTGTGGATCGGGATGCAGACGGAAACGCGCATCTCAAGGCCCGTGTCAGCGCCGCCCCGGAAGGCGGCAAGGCGAACAAGGCGCTGATTGTTTTGCTGGCGAAAAAATTCGGCCTGCCTAAATCCGCCATCAGCCTCCTCTCAGGCGAAACGGCACGCAAAAATCCTCCGGATCGACGCCGACCCGGAGGATTTTGAAGAGCTGTTCAAAGAGCTTTAGCCGGGATCAACCCTGGGTCTTGTAGCGCTCGATGGCTTCGACGATCAGCTTCTTGGCGACGTCGACATCCTGCCAGCCGCCCATCTTCACCCACTTGCCAGGCTCCAGATCCTTGTAGTGCTCGAAGAAGTGCTCGATCTGCTTCAGCGTGATTTCCGGCAGATCGGTGTAGTTGTTGACCTTGTCGTAACGACGCGTCAGTTTCGGAACCGGAACAGCGAGGATTTTCTCGTCCTTGCCACCGTCGTCTTCCATGATCATCACGCCGATGGGGCGGACATTGATCACACAGCCCGGAACGAGAGGGCGGGTATTGCAGATGAGCACGTCGATCGGGTCACCGTCGTCGGACAGGGTGTGCGGCACGAAGCCGTAGTTACCCGGGTAGGTCATCGGCGTGTAGAGAAAGCGATCAACGATCAGCGCGCCGGCATCCTTGTCCATCTCGTACTTGATCGGATGTCCGCCGACCGGCACTTCAACGATAACATTAACGTCTTCCGGCGGATTTTTGCCTACGGAGATTGCATCGATACGCATTCGCTTCCCTCATTCGACGGGTTGGATTTGGTTTTCGATACTGGGAAAGTCTGCGCATTGCAACACGGCTGTAGGCAGATAAGGCATAATGGATAAATTGGGTGCTAGCGGCACGCCATCATCGGACGCGAAACGAGGATCCCGGGAATTTGCATCGTCAGTTCCAGACGAAACCGACCTTGCGAAGGGATTTGCCACCGAAATCTTCCATGCCTTCGGCAACATCCCGCCCGCCATGCGAACGGAAAAATCGGTTGGCGACATCGCTGTCCTCAAGGCACCAGACAACGATGCCGTTGCAGCCAAGCGACGTCAGCAGCCGGCGTGCTTCGGTGAAGAGCAGCGAACCCAGGCCGATGCCCTGATATTCCGGGCGGAGATAAAGTTCATAGATTTCGCCGTCATGCGGCAACCCGCGCGCCCGGCTGAGGCCGAGTGTCGCATATCCGGCAACCACACCGGCCACTTCCACCACCAGCATCGTCGCCGACCCCTTGGTCGCCTTTTTCCACCAGCCCTCGCCCCGGCGCTCAAGCATCTGCGTCAGCGGGCGATGCGGAATGAGCCCCGCATAGGCCTGTTGCCACGACAGACGATGCGCCTCGGATATGGCGCGCGCATCATGCGGCTCGGCACGGCGAACATCGATGGATAACGTTTTCATAACGCGATTCTGGCCCCGGCCACGGAAACTTACCAGTCATAAAGGTTAACGCCGGCAAGCTTACCCACAGCCTATTCATGTGGACGACCAGGAAAAATTAACGCATCCTTAACCTTTGGCAAAGCGTCTTTCGACTCATGCACACATAAAAAAACCAACAAAAAACCCGGCACGGGGCCGGGTTTTTCAAAAGCAGTCGATTTCGCCGATCAGCCGGCCGCAAGCTTGGCCTTTTCGAAGCGCTTACGGTCATTCGCATCGAGGAACATCTTGCGCAGACGGATCGACTTCGGCGTCACTTCCATCAGCTCGTCGTCCTGGATCCAGGAAAGAGCGCGGTCGAGCGTCATGCGGATCGGTGGCGTCAGCTTGACAGCTTCGTCCTTGCCAGCGGCACGAATGTTGGTCAGCTGCTTGCCCTTCAGCACGTTCACTTCCAGATCGTTGTCGCGGGAGTGAATGCCGATGATCATACCGGCATAAACCTTTTCACCCGGCTCGATGATCATCGGGCCGCGATCTTCCAGGTTGAACATGGCATAGGCAACAGCCTCGCCCGAGCCGTTGGACAGGAGAACGCCGTTGACGCGGCCGGCAATCTGGCCCTTGAAGGGCTGATAGTCGTGGAACAGGCGGTTCATGATCGCCGTGCCGCGCGTGTCGGTCAGGAGTTCCGACTGGTAGCCGATCAGGCCGCGGGTCGGTGCGTAGAACTTCAGACGAACGCGGTTACCGCCGGAAGGACGAAGCTCGGCCATTTCAGCCTTGCGCTCGGACATCTTCTGAACGACGACGCCCGAATGTTCTTCATCCACGTCGATCACGACTTCCTCGATCGGCTCCAGCAGGGCGCCGCTCTCATCCTTGTGCATCACGACGCGGGGACGCGAAACGGCAAGCTCGAAGCCTTCTCGGCGCATGGTCTCGATTAGAACTGCCAGCTGCAACTCGCCTCGGCCGGAAACGAAGAACGAATCCTTGCCTTCGGCTTCTTCGATCTTCAGCGCGACGTTGCCTTCGGCTTCCTTGAACAGGCGGTCACGGATGACGCGCGAGGTAACCTTGTCGCCTTCGGTGCCGGCCAGCGGGCTGTCGTTAACGATGAAGGACATCGTAACGGTCGGCGGGTCGATCGGCTGTGCCTGCATCGCCTCGGTAACGGACGGATCGCAAAAGGTGTCGGCGACGGTGCCTTTGGAAAGACCGGCAATGGCGACGATGTCACCCGCATGGGCCTCTTCAATTGCGGTGCGCTCGATACCGCGGAAGGCGAGGATCTTGGAAATTCGGCCAGTTTCGATTGTCTTGCCGTCCTGGCCGAGCACCTTCACGGCCTGGTTCGGCTTGATCGAACCGGACGCGATGCGGCCGGTGATGATGCGGCCGAGGAAGTTGTTGGCTTCAAGGATCGTGCCGATCATGCGGAACGGGCCCTCTTCAACCTTGGGCTCCGGAACGTGCTCAAGAACCAGATCGAGCAGCGGTGCGAGACCCTGATCCTTCGGACCTTCCGGATTGACGTTCATCCAGCCATCGCGGCCAGAACCGTAGAGGATCGGGAAGTCGAGCTGTTCGTCGGTCGCATCGAGGTTTGCGAAGAGGTCGAAGACTTCGTTGATGACTTCTTCATGGCGGCCATCGGGGCGGTCGATCTTGTTGATCGCAACGATCGGACGAAGACCAACCTTCAGCGCCTTGGAGACCACGAACTTGGTCTGCGGCATGGGGCCTTCGGAACTGTCGACCAGAACGATCGCGCCATCCACCATCGACAGGATACGCTCGACTTCACCGCCGAAGTCGGCGTGGCCGGGGGTGTCGACGATGTTGATGCGAACGCCCTTCCACTCCACCGATGTCGCCTTGGCGAGAATGGTGATGCCGCGTTCCTTTTCGAGGTCGTTACTGTCCATGACGCGCTCTGCAACGCGCTGGTTATCGCGGAACGAACCGGATTGCTTCAGAAGCTCGTCAACAAGCGTCGTTTTTCCATGGTCAACGTGCGCGATGATCGCGATGTTGCGTAGTGCCATTGTTTAAAATCTCTGAGGTTGGGCGCTAAAATGATGAGAAGCGCCAATTTAGTTTGGCGCGCTCATAACCTTTTTTTTGCAAATGCGAAAGGGGGGCTCATGTCATAAGCCCCCTGCACCCAGCTTCTAGCTCATAATTATGACAGTGTCTTATACGAGACCGCGCTTTGCGAGCATCGCATCGGGATTTGGCATCTTGCCACGAAAGGCAAGGTAGGCTTCCTCCGGATCAATCGAACCACCGACGGAATAGATATTCTTCTTCAGCCGACGCGCCATCTCGCCATCAAACGCATTGCCGGTTTCCTCAAAAGCGGCAAAGGCGTCCGCATCGAGCACTTCCGACCACATGTAGGAGTAATAGCCGGCTGAATAACCATCACCCGAAAAGACATGCTGGAAGTGTGGCGTCGCATGGCGCATGACGATGGACCTGGGCATATTGAGGCGCGAAAGCACTTCATCCTGCACCGCCATCGGATCACCCACGCCGTCGCGGGTGTGGAACGCCATATCGACGATCGCAGAAGAGGTGAATTCCACCGTGTTGAAGCCGGCGTTGAAAGTCTGCGCCGCCAGCACCTTGTCGAGCAAGGCCTTCGGCATAGGCGCACCGGTTTCATAATGCAGCGCGTATTTTTCCAGAATTTCCGGCACCGTCAGCCAATGCTCGTAGAGCTGCGACGGCAGTTCAACGAAATCACGCGACACGCCCGTGCCGGAAACCGAGGGATAGGTAACATCCGACAACATGCCATGCAGGGCGTGACCAAACTCGTGGAACAAGGTGCGCGCATCGTCGAGCGAGAGCAGCGCCAGCTTGCCTTCCGCTGGTTTTGCAAAGTTGCAGACGTTGTAGATGATCGGGATTTCCCCAACCTTGCCATTTTTCAGCGGCAACTTGTGCTGCGACTGGAAAGAACTCATCCACGCCCCGGACCGCTTTGAAGGGCGGGCGAAATAATCACCGAGGAACATGGCCTTCAGGTTGCCCTTGTCATCGAGGATGTCGAAAACCCTGACGTCCGGATGGTAGGCGGCGATACCCTTAACCTCGACGGCGCGAATGCCGAAAAGCCGCCCGGCCACATCGAAGCAGGCCTCGATGATCTTTTCGAGCTGCAGGTAAGGCTTCAGTTCAGCCTCGGAAAAATTGAATTTCTGAGCGCGGAGCTTTTCGGCATAGTGCCGCCAGTCCCACGGCAAAACCTCGTGGTTCTTGCCTTCCGCTGCGATGATGGCGGCAAGTTCAGCCTCTTCGTTGCCAGCGCGCCGCACCGCCTTCTCCCAGACCTGCCCGAGAAGACCGTTCACCGCGTCGGGGGTCTTCGCCATCGTATCGTCGAGCTTGTAAGCGGCAAAATTCGCATAACCGAGAAGCTTTGCTTTTTCCTCTCGCAACTCGAGAGTTCGACGGACAATCTGACGATTGTCGGTCTCGCCACCGTTCTCGCCCCGCGCTACCCATGCCTTGAATGCCTGTTCGCGCAGATCGCGGCGTTCGGAAAACGTCAGGAAAGGCTCGATGATAGAGCGGGAAAGGGTCACGGCAAATTTGCCCTCCTCGCCATGTTCGCGCGCCGCACCCGCCATGGCATCACGAAGAAAGTCCGGGACGCCGGCCAGGTCTTCCTCCGTCGTCAGCAGAAGCTTCCAGTTCTTCTCATCCGCAAGCACATTCTGGCCGAACTTCGCGCCGAGACCGGCAAGCTCTTCATTGATGGCCGCAAGCCGCTCCTGCCGTTCCCTGGGCAGCTTGGCACCCGAGCGCACGAAACCCTTCCAGTGCCGTTCCAGAACCCGCTTTTCTTCGCCGGTGAGGCCAAGCGCGTCGCGCTGTTCCCAGAGCGTGTCGATACGTTTGAACAGCGCCTCGTTCATGCCGATCTTCGAGTAATGTCGAGACATCTTCGGCGCGATTTCCCGCTCAAGCGCCTGGACGACATTGTTTGTATTGGCGCCCGCCCTGTTCCAGAACAGCGACGAAATACGGGAGAGATCATCACCCGCTATTTCGAGCGCAGTGACCGTGTTTTCGAAACTGGGCGCATCGGAGTTTTCCGCAATGGCATCGATTTCCTGCTCATGGGAGAGAAGCGCAGCGTCGAAAGCCGGCGCAAAATCCTCATCCTTGATCGCATCGAATTTCGGGAGGCCATGATGGCCGTTCCAGTCAATAAGCGCGGGATAAAGAGCAGTCTTCGATGGCATTTCATCTTCCTTGTGCGATTCCGATCGAAGCCCATATGGGCATGCCTCCAGCCCCAATTCAATATGCCAAAAGCAGCGCGGGGGAGGCAGATGCCTGCCCGTGAATGTCGCAGCCGCCAGTCAAAGCCAATGGGGAGTGCGCCCCGCTGCGGTGCTGACGTATAGTTGAACCGATTTTCGAGAATATCGGTGTCGCAGCATTGATTATCGCCCGGTTTTTAGTAAGGCTGACTTACGAAAAGGCGACGAATGAGCACGAAACGCGAGAAAGATTCATTAGCATTTTTACTGAACAGCGGCGCACGCCTGCTGAACAGTGCTTTTGAACGTCGAATTTCGGAGGCCGGTCTTGGCCTTACCCCTGGCGAGGCGCGCGCCCTTCTGACGGTCGCCGCCATTGACGGCAGCAAGCAGTCTGATATCGCTGCGCGCCTCGGCATCGAACCGATGACCATCTGTGCCTATCTCGACAAGCTGCAATCTCTCGATCTCATCGAACGCCAGCAGGACCCCCAGGACAGGCGCTCGAAACGCATCGTCCTTACCCAGTCGTCCGCAGAGATGCTGGACGCCGTCCGGCAGGAAATCGAGGAGTTGGTCCATCACGCCACGCAAGGCCTGAACGACGATGAAGTCGCACTCTTCCGCCGTTTTCTCCAGACCCTTCGCGACAATCTGCAGCCGGAGCAGAACGGCTGATTATAATGTCGCCACAACCGATCATGTCGAGAAAACGCACGGCCATTCTCGGCGCTTTGCTGACGGCCTTGGCGCCGATTTCAATGTCGATCTACACCCCGGCCATGCCTGAACTCACGCGGGTTTTCGCCACCAACGAAGCGGCCATCAAGCTTAGCCTCTCCCTTTATTTTGCTGGCTTTGCCGTGGCGCAACTGCTTGCCGGGCCTGCATCCGATGCCTTCGGCAGGAAAAGCGCCAGTCTCGCCTTCCTGTCGATTTTTCTGGGTGGTGGGCTGCTGGCGATCTTTTCTCCGACAATCGAGGTGCTGCTCTTTGCCCGGCTCATTCAGGGCATCGGCGCTTCCGTCGGCATGACGGTGGCGCGCGCCATTGTCCGCGATCAGTTCACTGGCGCGGAAGCCTCCAGCATCATGAACCTCATCGGCATCATGCTTGCTGTCGGCCCCGCAATGGGACCAACGATCGGAGGACTTTCGCTTGCCGCCTTTGGCTGGAAATCCGTATTTTTTCTCATGGCCGGGCTTGGCGGTCTTGCCATAGTCACGGTTGTTATCTTTCTGCGTGAGACGACCCGCCCGGACATAAGCCTTGTCCGTCCCCGCCGCCTTCTCTCCGCCTACGGCACCCTGTTGACTGAACCGCGCTTTCTTTTGGCGGCCCTTGTGCTTGGCGGCTCCATCGGCGCGCTCTATGCGCAGGCGACAATGCTCACCTTCATCCTCATCAACACGGTCGGCATGACACCCACTGCCTTCGGCATCGGCATGCTGATGCAGACCGGCGCTTATTTCTTCGGCTCCATCGCCCTGCGCTATCTCGCGCCGCGGCTGGGCGATCGCCGCTCGGTCATGATCGGCCTCTGTTTTTCGGGCACGGGTGGCCTGCTGATCCTTCTTTCGGTTTTCCTGATCCCGCCGTCATTTCTCTCAATTATGGGACCAGTGGCGGTCGCAACTGTTGGCATCGCCTTGCTGACACCCTCGATGGTAACGGCGGCGCTAGCGCCCTTCCCGCATATCGCCGGCTCGGCGTCGGCGATGATGGGCTTCATTCAGATGGGATCGGGCTTTGCGGGCGGGGCCGCCGCTGCGCTCATCGGTTCGCCGCTGACTGGTTTCGGTATCATCATTCCCCTGATGGAGTTTTTGGCCGTTGCGAGCTACTTCGGTTTCCGTATCGTCTCCAGAAAAGAAGCATAAAAAACCCGCCGGCGTCGCCGCCAGCGGGTCGCAATATCGTGCCAACAGCAAAATTACTTGCTGAGGTTGCGCTTGGCGAGCGTGCGCAGACGCAGGGCATTGAGCTTGATGAAGCCCGCTGCATCCTTCTGGTCGTAAGCGCCATGGTCGTCTTCGAAGGTCACCAGCGCGTCGGAATAGAGCGACTTGGCGCTCTCGCGGCCGGTTACCATCACATTGCCCTTGTAGAGCTTCAGCGTCACTTCGCCTTCGACATGCTCCTGGCTCTTGTCGATCAGGGCCTGCAGCATCTCGCGCTCCGGCGAGAACCAGAAGCCGTAATAGATGAGCTCGGCGTAACGCGGCATCAGCTCGTCCTTGAGGTGGGCAGCACCCCGGTCAAGCGTGATCGATTCAATGGCGCGATGCGCCGCCAGCAGGATGGTACCGCCGGGCGTTTCATATACGCCCCGCGACTTCATGCCGACGAAACGGTTCTCAACCAGATCGAGACGGCCAATGCCGTTTTCACGGCCGTAATTGTTAAGCGTGGCGAGAAGCGTCGCGGGCGACATTTCAACACCGTTGATGGAGCAGGCATCGCCCTTGCGGAAACCGACCTTGATGACGGTTGCCTTGTCAGGCGCGGCTTCCGGGGAAATCGTGCGCATGTGGACATATTCAGGCGCTTCCACCGCCGGGTCTTCCAGAACCTTGCCCTCGGACGAGGAGTGCAGCAGGTTGGCGTCGACGGAAAATGGTGCTTCGCCCTTCTTGTCCTTGGCGACCGGAATCTGGTGCTGTTCGGCAAAGTTCAGGAGGTCCGTACGGCTCTTGAACGTCCAGTCGCGCCAGGGGGCGATGATCTTGATGTCAGGGTTCAGCGCATAGGCGGAAAGCTCGAAACGGACCTGGTCGTTGCCTTTGCCCGTCGCACCATGGGCGATGGCATCGGCGCCGGTCTTCTTGGCGATCTCGATCAGGTGTTTGGAAATCAGCGGACGGGCAATCGACGTGCCGAGCAGATAGACCCCCTCGTAAACGGCGTTGGCGCGGAACATCGGGAACACGAAATCACGCACGAACTCTTCGCGGACGTCCTCGATGAAAATTTCCTTGATGCCCAGCATCTCGGCCTTCTTGCGCGCCGGCTCGAGCTCTTCGCCCTGGCCTAGATCGGCGGTGAAGGTCACAACTTCGGCGCCGAGTTCGGTCTGAAGCCATTTCAGGATGATCGAGGTGTCGAGGCCGCCGGAATAGGCGAGAACGACTTTCTTTACGTCTTTCGGAAGTGCCATAGTGATGTCCATCTGCATGATGACGGCATCGGGACACCGCCATTTCCTTGGGATTTCGGCACTTTTACAGTGCAAGCCGAAATGTGTGAAGCGCTTTTCCGTGAGATAAGCGACAAAACAATTGATGGGCGGGAGGGATGGAGGCGGTGACAGGTCACACGGAGGGGAACGAAGCCATTGTCACATGCATTTAGAAATTTCGCGCTTTATCATGAAGCGGCGCGATCGACTTGAAGACCGTGAATGAAGCCGCTCAGGTTCAGGCAACGTTGCAAACCGCTGGAAACAGCAGAAACGACGCGAAGGAGAAACCTATGACGACCATCCACCCCGCATTCAAGGAAGATAATGTCGCCGTTATCACCGGTGCTGCCTCCGGCATCGGACTGGCCGCCGCCCGCAAATTCGCAAGCTTCGGCATGAGTGTCGTGCTCGTCGATCTCGATGGCGAAAAGCTTGCCGCCGCCCATGCAGACGTTTTGGCGCTTGCCAAAGACGGCGAAGCGCAGATCGTCGCCATTCCGACCGACGTGGCGAAGCTGGATGAGCTGGAGGCGCTGGAACGCGCGGTTATCCAGCGTTTCGGGCGCGTTCACGTGCTCATGAACAATGCCGGCATCCAGCCCGGCAGCGCCATCTTCGGACCGCAGGCCAATTGGGACAGGATCATAGGGGCCAACCTGATGGGCGTCATCAACGGCGCCCGTGTCTTCGGTCAGGGGATGGTCGCCCATGGTGAACCCGCCCTCATCGTCAACACGGGCTCGAAACAAGGCATCACCACGCCGCCGGGCGATCCCGCCTACAACGTCTCGAAATCAGGTGTGAAAACTTTCACGGAGGCGCTTCAGCACGAGCTGCGCAATATGCCGAACGGCGCGGTTTCCGCTCACTTGCTGATCCCCGGTTTCGTCTTCACCGGCCTCACCGCCCATGGCAGGACTGAAAAGCCTGAGGGCGCCTGGACCGGCGAACAGACCGTCGATTTCATGATCGACAGCATAGGCCGCGGCGATTTCTATATTCTTTGCCCGGATGGTGAAGTTGACCGCCCGACCGACGAGAAGCGTATTCTCTGGGCAGCGCAAGACATCGTTGAGAACCGCCCGCCGCTCTCTCGCTGGCACCCCGATTATTCCGGGGCCTTCACCAGCTTTTTAAAGAGCTGACCTTCCTGCCGCCGTGCAGCACCGGGTGCGGCGGCCTCCTCCCTCCCGCGACTTTGCATCAGGCCATTGGCACAAACCCGAAATCGCGTTAAGCAACAAAAATCTCTAGATTTCACGGGTGCCGCGATGGATTTCGTTCCGAGCCTGCCAACACTTGCCGCCTTCACCGTCGCCATTTTGCTGCTGGCGGTAACGCCCGGGCCCGACATGACGTTGTGGATCAGCCGGTCAATACGTGAGGGCCGTGCTGCGGGTTTCATGACCCTTGTGGGAACCAATCTTGGCATCACCGTGCATACGATGCTGGTGGCTTTCGGCGTCGCCGCCCTCATCGTCGCATCGCCGACGGCTTTTCTGATCCTGAAGACCGGTGGGGCCGCCTATCTGGTCTGGCTGGCCATTCAGGCGATCCGCAAGGGCTCGGATTTCGTCATGGTCAAGACGACAGGCGAAAAACAGCAGTCGTCATTGAAATCTGCCCTGCTGAACGGCATCTGGGTCAATCTGCTCAATCCCAAGGTCATCATCTTTTTCATGACCTTCCTGCCGCAATTCGTCAGCGCATCCGATCCGCATGTGACCGGAAAGCTGATCTTCCTTGGCATCTGGTCCATCATCGTCGCACTGCCGATCGGCATCGGCATCGTAGTCGCCGCCGATGTTCTCTCCGCCTGGCTGCAGCGCAATCGCAAAGTTCTGCGCGGGCTGGATTATACGATCGCCGGTGTATTTTCGCTTTTCGCGGTCAAGATTTTCCTCACGCAGACGCGATAAGCGACAAAAAAGCGCCCGCTGGCGCCTTTCGGATCAGTCATCAGCCGATCAACAGCTCGTCGTCATCGAGCGTCTGGCCGCGGATCTTGCGGAACATGTCGATGAGATCTTCGACCTGAAGACCCTTGCGGCTTTCGCCGGAGACGTCGAGCACGATTTCACCGGCATGCAGCATGATCGTGCGGGTGCCGTAATCCAGCGCCTGACGCATGGAATGGGTGACCATCAGTGTTGTGAGCTTGCGCTCCTCCACCACCTTGCGGGTCAGCTCCATGACGAATTCCGCCATGCCGGGATCGAGTGCAGCCGTATGTTCGTCGAGCAGCAGAACGTCCGAACCCGATAGCGTCGCCATGACGAGCGAGACCGCCTGCCTCTGACCACCCGACAGAAGGTCCATGCGGTCTTTAAGGCGATTTTCGAGACCGAGATTGAGGGAGGCGATGCGCTCCTTGAAGAAGTCGCGCCGGCCGCGGCCAAGCGCCGGCAGAAGGCCGCGACGCTCGCCACGGGATGCCGCAAGCGCCAGGTTCTCCTCAATGGTGAGCGCGCCGCAGCTACCGGCCAGCGGGTCCTGAAACACGCGCGCCACTCGCCCCGCCCGGCTGGCGGTCGGTTTGCGAGTGACATCAGCACCGCCGATCATCACCTTGCCTGCCGTCGGCAGCACATCGCCGGCCAGAACACCGAGCAGCGTCGATTTTCCGGCGCCGTTCGAGCCAATGACGGTGACGAAGGAGCCATCTTCAATCGTGAGGTCGATCTTGGCGAGAGCCTGCTTCTGAAGCGGCGTGCCGCGCCCGAAGACGACCTGGATATCGGAAAGCGAGATCATGATGTTGCTCCCCCGCGGCGCAGTCGCGGCAGGATGAGTGCAATGGCCACCAGAACCGCCGTTACGAAATTGAGATCGGATGCCTTGAGACCCAGCACATCACTCGACAGGGCAAGCTGGATGGCGAGACGGTAGGCGATGGAGCCAAAGACGCAGCCGATCAGCGCGATCAGGATGCCACGGGCACCGAATAGCGTTTCACCGATAATGACGGCTGCTAGGCCTACGACAATGGTGCCGACGCCTGATGTCACATCGGCAAACCCATTTGTCTGGGCAAACAGAGCGCCGCCGAGGGCTACCAAGGCGTTCGAAAGCGCCATGCCGAGATAGATCTGGTTGCCCGTCTTCACACCCTGCGCCCGCGCCATCCGCGCGTTGGCACCCGTTGCCCGCATGGCCAGCCCCGCATCGCTTTCCAGGAAGCGCCAGACGAGAATGACCACGATCAGCACGAGTAAGCCAACAAAAAGCGGTCGCACCAGATATTCCGAGAGACCAAGCCCGTAAAACGGCGAGATCATCGTGTCCTGATTGAGCAACGCCACATTCGGCTTTCCCATAACCCGTAGATTGACCGAAAACAGCGCGATCATCGTCAGGATCGAGGCAAGCAGGTTCAGAATTTTGAAACGCACGTTGAGCGTTGCGGTCACGATACCGGCAGCGGCGCCGGCAACCATGCCAATCGCCGTCGCAACCCAGGCATTCAAACCGGCAATGATCAGCACGGCCGCCACAGCAGCGCCGAGCGGAAAGGAACCGTCCACAGTCAGGTCAGGAAAATCAAGCACGCGGAAAGCGAGATAGACGCCGATCGCCACGAAAGCGAAGACCAGTCCCAGCTCCACGGCACCCCAAAAGGCGATTTGGCTCACGGTAATGTCCTTGTTATTGCCGCCGTTTGGCGAAGACGGGCACAGACAGTGCCACGTAAAACGGGCGGCGCATATCACGCCGCCCGGTTATTTATGCCGGTTTCGGTTCAGTCGATGACCTTGGTGGCGCGCTTCGTCACGCTTTCCGGAAAGCTGACGGCGACCTTTTCGGCGGCCTTCTTGTTGATCACCAGATCGGTACCGACAGCAACGGTGGCCGGGATGTCGCCTGGCTTTTCACCCTTGAGGATGCGGACAACAACGGCACCGGTCTGCTTGCCGACGTCGAAATAGTTGAAGCCAAGGGCCGCAACCGCGCCGCGGGCAACCGAGTCCGTGTCAGCGGCATAAAGCGGGATCTTGGCTTCAGCCGCAACGCCGGCTGCTGCTTCGAAAGCGGAAACGATGGTGTTATCGGTCGGAACGTAGATCACGTCCGCCTTGCCCACCAGGGCGCGGGTTGCACCCTGAACTTCAGCGGACTTGGTCGCGACGGATTCGACAACCTTCAGGCCAGCCTTCTCGGCTTCCGTCTTGAGGAGCGCAAGCGTCGAGACGGAATTCGCTTCGGCAGAGTTGTAGATGAAGCCGATGGACTTGGCGTTCGGCGAGATTTCCTTGATGAGCGCGAGATGCTCCGCAACCGGCAACATGTCGGAAAGTCCTGTCACGTTGCGGCCGGGCTTCTGCATGTCCTTGACCAGCTGTGCGCCGACAGGATCGGAAACCGCCGTGAAGACGACAGGAATGTCACGCGTGGCGGCAACGACGGCCTGCGCGGATGGGGTAGAGATCGGCACGATCACACTGGGAGCCTCGCCCACGAACTGGCGCGCGATCTGCGCTGCGGTGCCGGGGTTGCCCTGCGCGGACTCGTAGAGGAACTTGAGGTTGTCGCCTTCCTTGTAGCCGGCCTCGGCAAGCGCTGCCTTGACGCCATCACGGGCAGCATCGAGCGCCGGATGTTCGACAATGGCGGTAACGGCAACGGTGACGGTTTCAGCCTTTGCCGGCAGAGCGAGCGCTGTCGCTGCGGCAAGGGCCAGAATGAGTGCGCGCATGGGTGTCCTCCAGTTGGTTTCTTATTGCCGCTTTCTTAAAAACAAGACCGGCCGAAATCAATCGAAGAACAGCGCCAAAGCCAGCTTTATGGCCCAGTTTTGACTTATTCAGTCATCCGCGCCGTGGTTTGCGATCATCATGGCCTCAAAAGCCAGTCTTTCGGTCTTGCGCATCCGTTCCGATTCCGACTTCAACTGACCGCAGGCGGCGAGAATGTCGCGGCCGCGCGGTGTCCGGATCGGCGAGGCGTAACCCGCCTGATTGATGAAATCCGCAAACTTTTCGATCTGCGCCCAGTCGGAGCACTGGTAATTTGTGCCCGGCCATGGATTGAACGGAATAAGATTGATCTTGGCGGGGACACCCTTCAGAAGCTGAACCAGCATCTTGGCGTCCTCCAGGCTGTCATTCACGTCCTTCAGCATCACATATTCGAAAGTGATGCGCCGGGCATTGGAGAGGCCCGGATAGTTGCGGCAGGCCTCGATCAGCTCTTTCAGCGGATATTTCTTGTTGATGGGCACGAGCATGTCGCGCAGCTCATCACGCACCGCGTGCAGCGAAATCGCCAGCATCACGCCGATCTCATCGCCCGTGCGGAAGATTTCCGGCACGACTCCCGAGGTGGAAAGGGTGACGCGTCGCTTGGAGAGCGACAGGCCGTCACCATCTGTGGCGATCAAAAGCGCGGTCTTCACATGCTCGAAATTATAGAGCGGCTCGCCCATGCCCATCATGACGATGTTGGAAACCTTTCGGCCTTCGCTCGGGACATAGGCGCCGACCGGCGTCGAACCGTCAGGAAAATCACCAAGCCGGTCACGCGCCAGCAGCAGCTGCGAGAGGATTTCCTCGGCCGTGAGATTGCGCACCAGACGCTGCGTGCCGGTGTGACAGAAAGAACAGGTCAGCGAACAGCCGACCTGGCTTGAGATGCACAGCGTGCCGCGGCCTTCTTCCGGGATGTAGACCGTTTCAATCTCGACCGGGCGACCTGCCCCGCGCGGGGGAAAACGCATCAGCCATTTGCGGGTGCCGTCATTGGAGATCTGCTCCTCGACGATTTCAGGTCGGGCGATGGTGAAGGCGGCCTTCAGCTTCTCGCGAAGTTCCTTGGCAACATTTGTCATGTTGTCGAAATCGGAGACGCCGCGCACATAGAGCCAGTTCCACAACTGGCTGACGCGCATCTTCACCTGCTTCTGCGGCACACCGATTTCGGCCAATGCGTCGCCCATTTCCTCGCGCGTCATCCCGATCAGGGACGGCTTGCCGGACATGAGGTCGCTGTTGGCGATCAGCGGGGCTTTGACTGCCAGGCCGGCAGGAGCTTCCATAACGGACATTACATTATCCCATCGTTCCATGCGTCGCGCGACCTGCCTGTTAAATCGGCGGGAATTCGTCTGCATGTCGAGAAAATCAAAGGCGGAGCACGTTTAGCGCCTCCGCCTGTCAATGTTGCCGCGCCTTTAGCATCAAACTGGCGAAAACGCAAATGGCCGGTCATTGACCGGCCATCATAAAATCCGAGGGAGTCGGAATTACTTGCAGCTCTCGATCTGCTTGAGAGCGGCCGAAATACCCGAGAGAGAGTAGGAGTAGGACGTCGCTGTGCCGCGGCCGGAAACCGCCTTGACGGTCATCGATTTGCCGCCCTTCATCGCAGCCACGAGAGCAGGCTCTTCAGCCGCGTTTTCAACCCAGGCAGCCTTGTCCTTGGTGAACATGACGAAGTTCTTGTTGTCGATCGTCACATTGACCTTGGAACCCTGCTTCAGCGGGTAACCCACCATGGCCTGCGGCTCATACGAGATATTCTGGCCAGGGCGCTGTGAGACGATGAAGAAGATATCGCCGTGGTCGACGCTGGCCGGTTCCTTGGAGGTGGGGATGGAAAGAACGTAGCAGACGGTGCTGTTGCCCGATTTGTACGAATACGCACCCCAGGCATTGAACTGCTGGATACGCGTGGGCGACTGTGCAGATGCTACGCCGACGCTGGTCAGCAAAATGGCCGCTGCGGTTGCTACACTTCTTACAAACATGAAATTTCCTGCCGGGTTATTGTCTTCCATTGGCCCGAAGCATCGGCGAGCCCAGAGTCTGGATCGGCCACGTTCAGGTGCGGATCGTCTTTTCTCATTGTGGTCGGGAAGCGGTTACCAAACCGTCAACAACATGCATAAAAAGCCGGAAACGTCTTGCAGTGTTACAGATTGGCGACTCCCGACGCCCTGAGGAAAAGGGCGCAAAACACCCTTCAGTCGTGTGTATGACACACAAATTCAGGCAAGAATTTGTCAGGCATGCGGCAGCGCCATTGCGCGGCATCACAGAGGCGTTACTCCGCTTCCTGTTGCCTCTTCAACATGGCGTCGGCCGCATCGTAATGCTCCATCTTGATATGGGCGCGGATCATCGCGAGAGCTGCGGTAATGACTGCAATATCATCGGTAAAACCGACGACCGCCAACATGTCGGGCACGGCGTCGAATGGCATGATGAAATAAGCGAGCGCAGCCAGGATAATGCCCTTGGCGCGCAGCGGCGTGTCGCGATCGACTGCACAGTAGTAGGCAGCGGCCGCATCGCGGGCAAACGGCACCTTCGCCATGACGCGCTTCAGTTTCGGCCAGAACTTGGCCCGAACAACCTCTTCGCGCTCACGCTGCTTGTCGGTTTCACCCGGCAGGAGAATTTCACCGATTTTCACATCATCCATGATCGACGGTCCTCTGGTCACGGCTATTATATGGGTCTGAAAGGCCGCCGTTCAATTGCCCCGCCCGGCCGCCGCTTTCTGCATGGCCTCGGCAAGAAGGAAATCCCGTTCCGTGACGCCCTGAGAGTCATGCGTCGTCAGACACACTTTCACGCGTGAATAGACATTCGACCATTCAGGATGATGATTGAGCTTCTCTGCGGCGAGCGCCGCCTCGGCCATGAAGCCGAAAGCTTCCGCAAAACTCGCGAACTTGAACGCACGGACAATGGCCGTGCCGTCTTCTCGCAAAGACCAGCCTTCCAGCTTTGAAAGCCCCTGTTCTATGGCGTCAGGTTCCAGTCTGGGATATTTCATGAACTAACCTCCAATTCAGACCTCTTAACGCTTCAACGACCGGATCGACGCATCTTCCATGAAACATACAGCTATTCTTTTTGTCTGCATGGGCAATATCTGCCGTTCGCCGCTGGCCGAAGGCATTTTGAGAAAGCTGTGTGACGAGCCGGGCTTAAAGGGCCAGTATACAATCGATTCGGCGGGCACCGGCGGCTGGCACGCAGGTGACCCGCCTGACCCAAGGTCTATCGCGATCGCACGCCAGCACGAAACCGATATTTCACGGCAGCGTGCGAGGCAGGTCAACCAGACAGATTTCCAGACCTTCGATCTGATACTGGCGATGGACCGAACCAATCTGGCAAACCTGCTTCAAACAAGCGCGCCTGAGCACCGGCACAAAATCCACCTCTTCATGGAATATGCCACAGGCTGCTGGCAGGACGTCCCCGACCCCTATTATGGGGCGGAGAATGGGTTCCTCCGCGTCTACACCATGCTTTTGACGGGATGCAGATCGCTGCTTGAAAAGACGGAGCTCGACCGCGCCTCGTGGAGCGGGAAGGCCTCCTCAACGATGTAAGGCCCGCCGCCCACCGATTCCTTCGACGACATCAGCACGAAACGGCCGACCGTGAAGGGCGAGGTGCGGAAATTGCCCCGCCCCGAGAGGTAGTGGACGACATCATCAAGGCGCGACGAGCGAAGCCGCGCCAGGGTGACGTGCGGCATGAACTTGCGTGGATCGGGCGGGAGACCGATCCTCTGGCAGATTCTCTCGATTTCCGCCTGCAGCGCATTCATTTCCGGGGAAGGAGAAACGCCAGCCCAGATCGAATGCGGCTTCTTCGAGCCGAAGGAGCCCATACCGGTTAGGTTGAGCTGGAATTCCGGCCTGTCGATCCGGTCCAGCCTGTCCACGACCTCGTCGGCGGTGCGACCGTCGATGTCACCGATGAAACGCAGGGTTATGTGATAATTCTCCACATCAATCCACCGGGCTCCCGGCAGACCACCGCGCAACAATGAAAGGCTCATCGCCGCATTGCGCGGAATTTCGAGGGCGGTAAACAGTCTCGGCATGGCGAGCTCCCCGAATCTCTTGGCAGAACAATCATAGCGAATCATGCAATGCACACCGGCGCAAGTGCTTATTTTTTTTGCGCACCGATTGTGTTGATGAAGCTTTCAACAGCCGGCAAAGATTTCTCGACCATCATCGCTACACCTTTGGTGTTGGGATGCATCTTGTCATCCAGTTTCAACGCATCATCAGTCACCACGCCATCCAGAAAGAAGGGGTAGAGCGGAAGGCTGTATTTTTGGGCGAGCCTCTGAAAAATTGGATTGAAACGCTTGGCATAGTCGTCGCCCATGTTCGGCGGCGCCATAATGCCGACCAGCAACACGGCTATGTTGCGTTTCTGAAAACCGGAGAGGATCGCATCGAGGTTTTTCTCGGTCTGCTCAGGCGGGATGCCCCGCAGCGCGTCGTTTGCGCCGAGTTCCAGAATGACGCCATCGGTGCCATCGGGAACGGACCACTCTGCCCGCGCCAGACCGCCCGAGGAGGTATCACCGGAGACACCGGCGTTGGTGATGGTAACCTTCATGCCCTTGGCCTTTAACGCGGCTTCAAGCTGGGCGGTGTAGCTGTCGGTCGGAGGAAGCTGATAGCCAGCCATCAGGCTGTCGCCGAAGCCGACGAGTTGCAATGTCCGCTCCTGAGCCGACGCGGAAACGACGGAAAGCGCGCCTGCGATTATGACGATGAAGTGAAACAGGGCAGCTTTAAATCTCATCACGGCTTTCCTAACTTGGTTTCCATTGTCGTGAAACACCGAACGCATAGACCGCCAGACCGTTTCATCACCCTATATAGGAACGAGAATTGTGACGAAAAGCATCATAGAGCTGAAGAAAGCCGACCTCACGCTCGGCAATGCCGCCGCCTCCGTTCACGTTCTCAAAAATATCGATCTTTCCATCGGAGAGAGCGAGGCAGTCGGCATCGTCGGCCCCTCCGGCTCAGGCAAATCCACGCTTCTGATGGTGCTGGCCGGCCTTGAAAGGCTGGACAGCGGCGAAATCATCATCGCCGATACCGAGCTGCACAAGCTCGGCGAGGATGCGCTGGCCGATTTTCGCGGCCGCAACATCGGCATTGTTTTCCAGTCCTTCCACCTCATCGCCAACATGACGGCGCTTGAAAACGTCGCCGTACCGCTTGAACTTGCCAACGTCGCCAACCCCTTTGACATCGCC
>NZ_JBQYSN010000053.1:0-34162 GCF_052686535.1 Agrobacterium sp. DKPNP3
GCGCAATTTCGAAGATCGCATCGTCCTTCAGCACGCGCGAACGTGGTACGTTGCGGGAGCGCGCCTCCCGCTCGCGCCAGGCGGCGACGAATTTGAGGATAGCGAGTTCCGTCGGCTTGCGAAGGCGCGATTTCAGCCGCAGCCATGCATCGTCAGGATGCATGTCATAGGTGTCGCGCGATTCCAGAATGTCCATCTCTTCGGTCAGCCACAGCGAGCGGCCTTCACGCTCCAGCTGCGCCTTCAGCGCCAGATAGACGTCGCGCAGATGGGTGACGTCGGCCAATGCATAATCCAACTGTTTTTCGGTCAGCGGACGGCGGCTCCAGTCGGTAAAACGCGAGGATTTGTCGATCTGCACATTCTTGATCTTCTGGACCAGCTGGTCGTAGGAGATCGAATCGCCGAAACCGCAGACCATGGCGGCGACCTGCGTATCGAAGATCGGATGCGGAATGAGGCCGCCAAGATGGTAGATGATCTCGATATCCTGCCTTGCGGCATGGAAAACCTTCACGACATTTGGATTGGCCATCAGTTCGAACATCGGGGTCAGATCGATGCCCTTGGCCAGCGGATCGACCAGCACCTCGAGCGTCGGGCTCGCCATCTGCACGAGGCACAGCTCCGGCCAGAAGGTGGTTTCCCGCAAAAATTCGGTGTCGATGGTAATGAATTCCGATTTCGCCAGTTCCGTGCAGGCTTCGGCGAGGGCGGCAGTCGTTTCAATCATTGCAAATGGCCACTCGTGAAAATTATCCGTCTTACTTTCCCTTTGCCGGGCGCATGTCAATACAAAGCCAGCTTTTCAAGGCTCATGGATCGTTTTTCTCGGGCGGATCAGGCTCCAATCCATTTTTTTTGGGTGGCGCGGGTGCGGCGAGCTTCTGGAAATAGGCCGAGGTGCGCAACAGCGAACTGAACCGCCAGTTCCTCTCCTCAACGGGAACGCCTTCACGCACCTGTAGCCGGTATATGGTATAGGCGATGAAAACGATTTGGATCGCCGCGGTATAGCCGAACAGCGCCTTCGGGCCGAAATGATCGATCAGGACGGAGGCGAGAAGCGGCCCCACGGTTGCCCCGACCGACCAGAAGAACAGCAGCCCCGCCGACATCATCGCGTGCTCGCCTTCCCTGGCGTGGTCGTTGCCATGCGCCGAACTCAGCGAATAAAGCGGCAGGGCAAACGCGCCGAAGATGAAAACGCCAATAATGTTGCTCCATTCATCCGTGCCGGCGAAGAAGGCGAGAAACAGCCCGACGATGACAGAGGCCGCCGTGGTGGCGAGAATGATGATGCGCCGGTCGTAACGGTCGGAATAAACGCCGAGCGGATATTGCAGCACGACTCCGCCGATAATGCCCGCACTCATGAAGGTGGCGATGGCAGTGACCGAAAAGCCAATCTGCTCGGCGTAGATCGGCCCGATATTGCGGAAAGCCGCCATGCTGAGGCCGACCGCCACGCAACCAACGACGGCAAGCGGAGAAATGCGCCACACGGCAAAAAGGTCGAAGGGAATCTGCTTCGGCGGGGCAGGGTTGGACTTGTCGGCAAGCGAGATCGGCACCAGCGACAGCACGAGTGCTATCGCGATCAGCGAAAACACAACCGGCCCCTCGACACCCATCACGGCTATGACATATTGCGCCAGCGTCACGGAGCCGAGATCGACGAAACGATAGATGGAAAGCGTGCGCGCGCGATTGGAATTCGTCACCTGCGCATTGATCCAGCTTTCGATGGCCGCAAAAAGACAGGCGACGGCGATGCCGATGACGAAACGCATCAGCATCCAGAATAGCGGGTGGATGATGAGCGGCATGGCGATCGAAGCGGCCGAGGCGACCGCCGCCATGGTCGCGAATGTTCTGATATGGCCGATCTTGCGCAGAAGCCGCGTCACCGAAATGCAGCCAAGTGCGAATCCGATGCTGTAGGCGGCGCTGATGACGCCGATGGTGCTGGCGGAAAAACCTTCGGAGATGCCGCGCAGGGCAATATAGGTTCCCTGCAGGCCGTTTCCGCCGATCAGGATGCCGGCGGTGATGAGAAGCGGGATGAGAGGTCTGATCTGGCTCATTGCGGGCCGACTCGGTTTGGCGGGCTGAATAAGCACTATCTAAAGCCAAGGCGGGGGAAAGGACAGGCTGAAGGCGACATTGTTGCGCTTTGCCTTGACAAATCGGGCTGGCCATGCGCTTTTCCGGCAAATTTCGACAGTGCCGCCCATCTGGCCTCCAACGGGCCCACGACACGTTCCAGGATAAAAAAATGCATCGTTACCGCAGCCACACCTGTGCCGCTCTCCGCAAGTCCGACGTCGGCGAAACCGTTCGCCTTTCCGGTTGGGTTCACCGCGTGCGAGATCATGGCGGCGTTCTCTTCATCGACCTTCGCGACCATTACGGCATCACCCAGGTGGTTGCCGATCCTGACAGCCCGGCGTTCAAGGTTGCGGAAACCGTGCGCGGCGAATGGGTCATCCGCATCGACGGCCTCGTCAAGGCGCGTTCGGAAGACACCGTCAACAAGGGCATGGCGACCGGCGAGATCGAACTTTACGCCCAGGAGATCGAGGTTCTCGGCGTCGCCAAGGAACTGCCGCTGCCGGTCTTCGGCGAGCCTGACTATCCTGAAGACGTCCGCCTGAAGTACCGCTTCCTCGACCTGCGCCGCGAAACGCTGCACAAGAACATCGTCAAGCGCACGCAGATCATCTCCGCCATGCGCACCGGCATGGCCGATGCCGGCTTTGCCGAATATACGACGCCAATCCTCACGGCCTCCTCGCCGGAAGGCGCGCGCGACTTCCTCGTGCCGTCGCGTATTCATGAGGGCAAGTTCTTCGCGCTGCCGCAGGCGCCGCAGCAGTACAAGCAGCTTCTGATGGTGGCCGGTTTCGACCGCTATTTCCAGATCGCGCCGTGCTTCCGCGACGAAGACCCGCGCGCCGACCGCCTGCCGGGCGAATTCTACCAGCTCGATGTCGAAATGAGCTTCGTGACCCAGGAAGATGTCTGGACCACGATGGAGCCGATGATGACGGCCGTCTTCGAAAAGTTTGCCGAAGGTAAGCCTGTAACCAAAGAGTGGCCGCGCATCCCCTACGACGAGGCGATCCGCAAATACGGCTCCGACAAGCCGGACCTGCGCAATCCGATCGTCATGCAGGCCGTGACCGAGCATTTCGATGGTTCGGGATTCAAGGTCTTCGCGAACATGATTGCGTCCAACCCCAAGGTTCAGGTCTGGGCAATCCCGGCCAAGACCGGTGGTTCGCGTGCTTTCTGTGACCGCATGAACGCCTGGGCCCAGTCTCAGGGCCAGCCTGGCCTTGGTTACATCTTCTGGAAGGAAGAGGACGGCAAGGTCGGCGGTTCAGGCCCGCTCGCCAAGAACATTGGCGAGGAACGCACCGAGGCGCTGCGCCAGCAGCTCGGCCTCGAGGCAGGGGATGCCTGCTTCTTCGTCGCCGGTGATCCCGCCAAGTTCTACAAGTTTGCAGGTGAGGCACGCACCCGCGCTGCCGACGAGCTGAACCTGATCGACCGCGACCGTTTCGAAATGTGCTGGATCGTCGACTTCCCCTTCTTCGAATACAACGAAGAAGAAAAGAAGATCGATTTCGCCCACAACCCCTTCTCCATGCCGCAGGGTGGTCTGGAGGCGCTGGAAGGGCAGGATCCGCTCTCCATCAAGGCCTTCCAGTATGACGCCGTCTGTAACGGCTTCGAAATCGCCTCCGGCTCGATCCGTAACCAGTCGCCGGAGTTGATGGTCAAGGCTTTCGAGAAGGTTGGGCTGTCGCAGACCGACGTTGAAGAGCGCTTCGGCGGTCTCTACCGTGCCTTCCAGTACGGCGCGCCTCCGCATGGCGGCTGCGCGTTCGGTATCGACCGTGTGGTCATGCTGCTGGTCGGTGCGAAGAACCTGCGCGAAATCACGCTGTTCCCGATGAACCAGCAGGCGCAGGACCTTCTGATGAACGCGCCGTCGCCGGCAACGCCGACGCAGCTCCGCGAACTGGCGCTG
The DNA here is from genome assembly GCF_052686535.1 of Agrobacterium sp. DKPNP3. Lineage (NCBI taxonomy): Bacteria > Pseudomonadati > Pseudomonadota > Alphaproteobacteria > Hyphomicrobiales > Rhizobiaceae > Agrobacterium > Agrobacterium sp. DKPNP3. The sequence goes on from NZ_JBQYSN010000053.1 coordinate 4,040, forward strand.
CGCGTCGTTCCGTCGAAGAAAGACTGATCGTGTTGAAGACGCTGCTCGACCGTGTTCGCGCAGCCTTCACCCGTGCATTGGCGGCCGCACTTGCGGCCGCTTTTGCGTTCTGGATTGCACGTGAATGGCTTGGCCACAGCCAGCCGGTTTTCGCCGCGATCAGCGCGCTGATCTGTCTCTCTCCCGGCATTCCAAGCCACGTCCGTCAGGGACTAGGGCTGATGGTTGGCGTCACCATCGGAATCCTCGTGGGGGAGGTGGCACTTCTCGTCCCGCATGATTTCGCTGAAATCCGGCTCGCCTCGGCGACCTTCATCGCCATGATCCTCGCCACCACCTTCGGTCTGCCGGCAGTCGTGCCGATTCAGGCGGGGGCCTCGGCCATGCTGGTTCTCCTCATGGGGCCGCAGGTTGCCGGCTTTGTCCGCTTCGTCGACGTGATCGTGGGTGTCGCGACCGGTGTCACCGTAGCGCTGGTCTTCTTTCGCGAACGGCTGAAGCTCTAGCGGTCTTGCGCGAAGCGGCCTGAGGCATACGATTGCCGACATCGAAAGCGGGAGCGCAACTTGCGGCTCGCTTTTTTGCTGTTTATAGGTGAATTACTCACCACGGACCCGGTGAAATCCCGGGTGGCTCTTCTGGCCGCCGATCCGCCAGACAACGCAAAGCACCGACCTTTCATTTCAATCTACCGGACATGGCTCCGGCCGGTGCGTCATTCTTTGCGAAAAAATCAGATGAACAAATTTCAAACTTACAGACGTGAGTGGTTTTGCAATATTCGCGGCGATCTCCTTTCCGGCATCGTCGTGGCACTCGCCCTCATTCCCGAAGCCATCGGCTTTTCCGTCATCGCCGGGGTCGATCCGAAGGTGGGGTTGTTCGCCTCCTTTGCGATCGCATGCGTTTCCGCCTTCACCGGCGGCAGACCGGGCATGATCTCGGCGGCAACCGCCGCCACGGCCGTCCTGATGGTCACGCTCGTCAAGGAACACGGGCTGCAATATCTCTTCGCCGCCACCATCCTCATGGGCGTGCTGCAAATTCTGGCGGGCCTTGTAAAACTCGGCCGGGTGATGCGCTTCGTCTCGCGTTCGGTCATGACCGGCTTCGTCAATGCGCTGGCGATCCTGATCTTCATGGCGCAATTGCCGGAACTGATCGGCGTCCCGGTCGAAACCTATGTCATGATCGCGGCCGGTCTTGCGATCATCTATCTCTTCCCGCTGGTCACCAAAATCGTGCCTTCGCCGCTGGTCGCCATCATCGTTCTCACCTGTGTCGCCGTCTTCTCCGGCATGGATATCCGCACGGTCGGCAATCTCGGTGAATTACCCTCCACGCTGCCGATATTCGCCCTGCCACAGGTACCACTGACCTTCGAGACGCTGCAGATCATCTTTCCCTATTCCGTGGCGCTCGCCGCCGTCGGTCTGTTGGAATCGCTGCTGACGGCGCAGATCGTCGACGACATGACGGATACGGGCAGCAACAAGAGCCGGGAATGCATCGGGCAGGGAACGAGCAATATCGCCTCCGCCCTCATCGGCGGCATGGGCGGCTGCGCCATGATCGGCCAGTCCGTCATCAATGTCAGTTCGGGCGGTCGTGGCCGCTTGTCTACCTTCGTCGCGGGCGCGTTCCTGCTGTTCCTCATACTGGTGCTGGATGATCTCGTGCGTATCATTCCCATGGCCGCGCTGGTGGCGGTGATGATCATGGTCTCCATCGGCACATTCTCGTGGCGCTCCATCCTCGATCTGCGCCGCAACCCGCCATCCTCCAGCATCGTCATGCTGGTCACGGTCGGCACGGTGCTTGCGACCCACGATCTCGCAAAGGGCGTGCTGGCCGGCGTCCTTCTCTCCGGCGTGTTCTTCGCGGGCAAGGTGTCGAAACTCTTCCATGTCCGGCCGGAGCTTTCGGCCGATGGCCGGGAGCGGATCTATCGCGTCGATGGTCAGATTTTCTTCGCCTCGACGGAAAGCTTCATTGCCGCTTTCGATTTCTCCGAAGAGGTTGAGGCGGTGACAATCGATGTCACGCAGGCGCATCTGTGGGACATTTCCGCGGTCGGCGCTCTGGACAAGGTGGTGCTGAAATTTCGCAAGGCCGGCAGGCGGGTCGAGGTGATCGGCGTCAACGAGGCAAGCGCCCACATGATCGACCGCTTCGCCCTGCACGATAAACAGGATGGCGCCGCCGCGCCGCTGCACTGAGCGCAAAAGAAAAGCCCCGGTGCAATGACCGGGGCTTCCTTGTCTTATTCGTTTGCCGTCACCGTCACGCCGAGCATTTTCGGCAGGGTGTTCGGCGCGCCCATGGCGGCGCCCATGATCATGGGGAAGGGGACCGGCTTCTCCGGCGCTGCCGTGATCGAGAAGTTCTTCGGATCGTCGATATAGGTGTTGATCGCCGCCGACACCATGTTCTGCAATTCGGGAACGTTGAGCGAGGCCATCATGATCGGCGCCATGCCCTTGATCGTCTGGGCGAGCTGGTCGCTGGTCATTCCCTGCTGGGTTGCTGCATAGTCAATCGCGCGCTTGGTGATGCTGGCATCTTCAAAGCTGATCTCGGCGTTGACGAAAGAGAGCTGCTGCATCAGGCCGAGCATGGCAAGGCTCGCGGCCTGGTCTGCCTGTTCCTTGTTAGGATTGGCAGCCTGCGCCTTCACCGTTTCCTGCATCGACTTGATGAAGGCGAGCGTATAGCCGGAGAAACCGAACGACATGTTCAGACGGCCGACATCATCGAGGTCGATGGCATATTCCTCGACATCAACAGTGCCGGAAGCCACTTCCCAGCTGCCGCTCATGGTCATGTCGCCGGAAAGCGCCTGCAGCTTCAGCTTCTCGATGGCATCCTTGGTGGCGGGATCGGTGACGTCGCTGAGGTCGGCCTTGAAGCCGGAGGCGTCAAGGTCGAAGCCGATCGAATTCTTGTCGTCGCTGACCGACATCGTTGCGCTGGTTTCCTCGAGCGAGAAGGCCTGCTTGCCGTCGACGGACACGGAAATCGGGCCGCTATGGGCTTCGTCGTAGAACATCAGCGCATCGACCGTGCCGGTGGTGGCATCAGCGGGGATGACGAGGCCGGACATGTAGATGTCGCTGGCCTTGATCTCGACCTTGTCCTGCTTGTAGTCGATGTTGTCGAAACGGGCGTTCTTGATCTTGTAGCCGCCGTTGTTTTCCTCGACGCCATCAAGCGTGATGTTGCCAACCGGGATTTTCTTGGCCGGGTCGGCAACGGCGCTGAGGGTCACGTCGTTCAGCGTTACCGTCGAGCCGTTGACGGCAACGGTACCGGCCGCGATCTGACCGCCCTGGGCAGCGTAAGCGGCATTGATCTTCTTCAGCACGTCGCCACCATCCAGCGCGAAGGCCGGCGCGGATAGGGCGAGAAGCGCGGCGCTCGCAAAAAGAACCTGCCGGGTGGATTTCAGTCTCATGATGTTTCTTCCCTCAACGTACGGCTGCAAGCCGTGCCTCAATGCTTATGGTGATACTTATATTCGCTGATATTCAAAGGTCTAGGGTATTTAGATCGATTCCCATGACGGCGGCATTGCGGCATTTGGAGCGCGGTTAACAAAAAACCGAATGGCAGGGGTGATTTCATCCACAGCCGCGACCCCTGTGTTTCTTGCCGGGAATCGCCATTTCCGCTAGTCAAGCACCATGGGAAAAAATCTTGTACCTCCGTCCGGCGGAGACGATAATATTCATCCGGTCGATTTGAAGGCAGCGCTGGAAGAGCGCTACCTCGCTTACGCCTTGTCCACGATCATGCATCGTGCGCTGCCGGATGTTCGCGACGGCCTGAAGCCGGTCCACCGCCGTATTGTCTATGCCATGAGCGAAATGGGCCTGAGGCCCAATTCCGCCTTCCGCAAATGCGCGAAGATCGTCGGTGAGGTGATGGGTAACTACCACCCCCACGGCGACCAGGCGATCTATGATGCGCTGGCGCGTCTGGCGCAGGATTTCTCTCTGCGTTATCCGCTGGTCGACGGACAGGGCAACTTCGGTAACATCGACGGTGACAGTCCTGCCGCCATGCGTTACACCGAAAGCAAGATGACGGCGGTGGCCGAGCTTCTGCTCGAGGGTATCGGTGAGGATGCGGTCGATTTCCGCGACACCTACGACGAATCCAATTCCGAGCCGGTTGTTCTGCCCGGCGCGTTTCCGAACCTGCTGGCGAATGGCGCTTCCGGCATCGCTGTCGGCATGGCGACTTCGATCCCGCCGCACAACGCACACGAACTATGTGACGCGGCGCTGTACCTCATCAAGCATCCCGATGCGCCGGTTGAAAAGCTGGTCGAGTTCATTCCCGGTCCCGACCTGCCGACCGGCGGCGTGATCGTCGAAAGCCGCGAGAATATTCTCGATGCCTACAAGACCGGCCGCGGTGGGTTCCGCGTGCGCGCCAAATGGGAAACGGAAGATCTGGGCCGCGGCGGTTATCAGATCGTCATCACCGAAATTCCGTTCCAGGTGCAGAAATCGCGGTTGATCGAGAAGATCGCCGAATTGCTGATCGCGCGCAAGCTGCCGCTGCTTGAAGATGTCAGAGACGAATCCGCCGAAGATGTGCGTATCGTGCTGGTTCCGAAGAGCCGCACCGTCGATGCGACGTTGTTGATGGAATCGCTCTTCCGTCTCTCCGACCTCGAAAGCCGCCTGCCGCTCAACATGAACGTGCTGTCGCTCGGCAAGGTGCCGAAGGTAATGGCGCTGAACGAGGTGCTGACCGAGTGGCTGGCGCATCGCAAGGACGTGCTGGTCCGCCGTTCCCGCCATCGCCTTGCCGCGATCGACCGCAGGCTGGAGATTCTGGGCGGCCTGCTCATCGCCTATCTCAATCTCGACGAGGTGATCCGCATCATCCGCGAGGAGGATGAGCCGAAACAGGTGATGATGGCGAAATGGTCGCTGACGGACTTGCAGGCTGAATCCATCCTCAATATGCGGCTGCGCAATCTGCGCAAGCTCGAGGAATTCGAAATCCGCAAGGAATTCGACGAACTGACGAATGAGAAGGCCGAGATCGAAGCGCTGATCGCTTCTGATGACAAGCAGTGGCAGACTATCGCCTGGGAGATCGGCGAGGTCAAAAAGAAATACGCGAAGGCGACCGAACTCGGTCGCCGCCGCACGCAGTTTGCGGATGCGCCGGATGCCGATATCGAGGCCATACAGCAGGCGATGATCGAGAAGGAACCGGTCACCATCGTCATTTCGCAGAAGGGCTGGATCCGGGCGCTGAAGGGACATATGTCCGACACCTCATCGCTCACCTTCAAGGAAGGAGACGGCCCGAAACTGGCTTTCCCGGCGCAGACCACGGACAAGCTCTTGCTGCTGACGACTGGCGGCAAGGCCTATACGCTCGGCGCCGACAAGCTGCCGGGTGGTCGTGGTCATGGCGAGCCGATCCGCATTATGGTCGATATGGAAAACGATCAGGATATCCTGACCGCCTTCGTGCATGATCCCTCACGCAAGCTGCTGTTGGTCTCCACCGCCGGCAACGGTTTCATCGTCGCAGAAAGCGAAATGGTCGCGAATACCCGCAAGGGCAAGCAGATCATGAACGTATCCATGCCTGACGAAGCGAAGCTCGCGGTTCCCGTTAGCGGCGACCACGTCGCTGTGGTCGGAGAAAACCGCAAGCTCCTGGCATTCCCGCTGGCGCAGGTCCCGGAAATGTCGCGCGGCAAGGGCGTGCGTCTGCAGCGCTACAAGGACGGTGGCGTCGTGGATGTGAAATGTTTCGCGCTCGCCGACGGCCTCAGCTGGTCCGACACGGCCGGGCGTATTTTCACCAAGGTTGGCGAAGAACTGCGCGAATGGCTCGCCGACCGCGCAACAGCGGGCCGCACCGTGCCGAAGGGCTTTCCGCGCAGCGGGAAATTTGGTGGGTGAGGATTCACATGCCGCTCCGGCTTAGCCTGGGGCGGTTCAAGCCTCTTGCTTATCGCGACAGGACCAATGGAGACGTCATGACTCGGCAAGCGCCTTTAGGGCAACATGATATTTGCGCATCGCATGCCGAGCAGATTCTAACTGACGATTGAAGTCGTCTGTCGCTTGTTCGCTTGCGCTGTGAGCTCGTAACTCAAGCAGATCACCATCACAATGCATGTTGAGCAAGTCGCCTGCCTGCCACCCCAGTCGTTCGATAATTTGCTTGGGGATGACAAGACCAGTATCTTCACCGATCGTGATTAAATTTATCTTCATGAAAATACTCCTTATCAAATGGAGTGCATCATAATATATCTGCTAAGTTTTGCGAACAATTACTTTTCTTCCGGCGTATAAATCTCCCACCCGCGCGGCGTCAGATGCTCCTGCGGGTGGTAGCGGGTCTTGTAGCCCATCTTCTCCGAGCCATCGACCCAATAGCCGAGATAGACGTGAGGCAGGCCGAGCGCGCGGGTGCGGGTGATGTGATCGATGATCATGTAGGTCCCAAGCGAGCGCTTTTCGAGTTCCGGGTTGAAGAACGAATAGACCATCGACAGGCCGTCGCTCATCACGTCACTGAGCGCCACGGCCAGCAACTCACCGCGTTTGCTGGAATCAATGCCAGAGCCGGGTTCGCGGACGCGATATTCGATGATGCGAGTGTTCACATGCGTGTCTTCCACCATGATCGCGTAATCGAGGGCAGACATGTCGGACATGCCGCCGGACTGGTGGCGGTGGTCGAGGTAGCGGCGAAACAGGGCGAACTGTTCGGTGGAGGGTTCGGCCGCATGAACGGTGGCGACGACATCCTTGTTGGCGGCGAGAACGCGTCGCATCGATTTCGTCGGCTGGAACTGCTCGGTGAGGATGCGAACGGAGACGCAGGCGCGGCAGGTCTCACAGGCGGGTCGATAGGCGATGTTCTGCGAGCGCCTGAAGCCGCCCTGGGTCAGCAAGTCATTCATTTCAGCGGCGCGCGGGCCAACGAGATGGGTGAAGACCTTCCGCTCCATCTGGTTCGGCAGATAGGGGCATGTGGCCGGCGCCGTAAGATAGAATTGGGGAGAGGGCGTCGCCTGCGTGTTCATCGAACCGTGATCGCCTCCTGCGTCTGTTATAAAGCGCCCCCGTGACTTCACGGAGATGGCGGCGGCGCTTCAAGCGACATGCATAATGTCACAGAATGGCAAAATGACGGAAAACGTCAACTGCGGGATGAGCTATTCGGCACACGGAAAGCCGGGTTTGCGCGGCTTTCCGCTAAATTAGCGCGTTCTGACGATAACGGTGCCGAGCAGGAAGTCGTGAACAAGGCGTGAGCGCTCCGTAAACAGGCCCGCCAGCAGGATGAACGGCGTCAAAACCGAGTTGATGATCCAGAAAAGCACAATGTGCACCGTGGACATCAGAAAATCGATTCGCTGACCATCCATGCGCGCCATCGCAATTCCCACGGCGCGCATGCCTGGGGTGGCCTGCGAGGGACCGCCAAGCGTCATGCCGAAATAAAGCACGGCGACAATGACGAACAGCGCCGGGTAGAGAAAGAAGCCGAGCCCAAGCGTGATGATGCCGAGAAAAAAAACGATCACGGCAGCCGGGATGCACAAGAGGAGAACGATCGCGTAATCGATCAGGAACGCGAAAACCCGCCGGCTCAGGACGCCGCTATAGGCGCGCCAGTCATCCGGTGCGGCATAGGTGGGGTTCTGGTCGAGGCTCATCGGTCGTTTTCTCCTGAGACGGCATGACAGCGCGGCATGAGTGCCGTGTCAGCAGACAATATGGGAAACAAACGACCGAATACAATAAGTGGATGCCTCAGCTCTTGGCCAGTTTGCGTGCGGCTTCGATGGCGAAATAGGTAAGAATGCCATCACAGCCCGCACGCTTGAAACAGAGAAGCGTTTCCATCATCACGCGTTCGCCGTCGATCCAGCCATTCATGGCGGCTGCCTTGATCTGGGTATATTCGCCGGAGACCTGATAGGCGAATGTCGGCAGGCCGAAATTCTCCTTCAGCCGCCAGCAGATATCGAGATAGGGCAGGCCGGGCTTGACCATCAGCATATCGGCGCCTTCCTCCACGTCGAGCGCTGCGTCGCGGATCGCCTCCATGCCATTGGCAGGGCTGATGTAATAGCTGTTCTTGTCACCCTTCAGCAGGCCAGCGGTGGAGATCGCCTCGCGATAGGGGCCGTAATAGCCCGACGAGAATTTCGTCGCATAGGCCATGATGCCGATATTCTGGTGCCCGGCCGCATCCAGACCGCGACGAATGGCGCCGATGCGGCCATCCATCATCTCCGATGGGGATATAATGTCCGAACCGGCTTCCGCCTGAAGGATCGCCGCCCTGACGACCTGATCCACGGTCTCGTCGTTGACGATCTCGTCGCCGCGCAGGATGCCGTCATGGCCATGGCTGGTGAAGGGGTCGAGCGCGACATCGGTGATCATGCCGATATTGGGGACGGCTTTTTTGACCGCAAGCGTCGCCTGATTGATCAGATTGTTTGCTTCGAGCGCGTTGGAGCCGGTCTCGTCGCGCAGCTCCATCTCGATATTCGGGAAGGTGGCGATGGCGGGAATGCCAAGGTCGGCCGCTTCCTTCGCTGCCTCCACCAGCTTATCGACGCTCATGCGGTTGACGCCTGGCATGGCCGGGATCGGCTCAAGAATATTGGTGCCCGGCACGACGAACACCGGCCAGATGAGATCGTCAACGGTCAGGCGGTTTTCCTGCACCAGACGGCGCGTCCAATCCGCTTTGCGATTGCGCCGCATGCGGCGATGGCCGGTGATCTCGTCGACCAGATGCGTTTTGTCCTGCATGTGAGAATGTCCTTCGATCAGATTTCGAAAGCTGCATAGCATGAAGCGCCCGCCATGCGAATGCGACAATCTACCCTGTCTAAACTACCGCTCCGGCGCGGCGGCTTTGACAAGCGTGGCGGCGGGTTTCAATATGGACTGGTCGCACGCTCATCGAGACCGTATCTTCCGGCCATGGAACCTGATTCTCAACCTCTGCCGAAGCGCCCGCTTTCCGAAATCCTGTTTCTGGTCTTCATGAGACTGGTCGCCGTGTCCTGTTTCTGGTTCGGCCTGCAATATTGGGCGATGCTGACAGGCTATTCGCTGGGCGGCCATGGGCGCTTCGATATGTTGAATCTTCCCTGGCGTGTGGCAGGCAGTGCGCTCGCGGTCATTTTCCCGGTAGCCGCCCTCGGTCTCTGGCTCGGCGCCTCCTGGGGCGCCGTCATGTGGGTCATGGGGGCAGGGACACAGATCGCCATGTATAAGGTGTGGCCGCATATCTTCGGCGCCAACACGCTGGTGCCTGTCATGCATGGTCTTGTGGCAACAATTTATATACTATTCCTGGTCGCTTTCTGGCTGGATCAGCGCCAGAATGAAGAGCGCGCAAGAATTGATTTACCATAAGAATAAAGCAATTCGGCCGGGTTTCAGGCGGATTTTTGTCTGTAAGTCGTTGATTTATATGAGCCGATATCTACCCGGTCCCGCTTCGCCACAAGTTGGGGCCTGCGGACAAAATGCCGGTAACCATTCGTTAATCGTAGCTTTTAAGTAGAATTTTATGCGCATTGATTAGGTTCTCACTCAAGGCGGGAGACAAACAAACACACCGCCAAACAAAACAGTGAGGCAGTCATGATCAATAACAAAGTTAAGCCCCAGGCCGTTGTTGCCGATGCACATGAAGATACCATCCGCTCGCTCTACATGGAGTCGCTGCATCTGGTGGAACGCCTCCACCGCCGTCTCCTCGATGTCATCAAGGACGAATTCGACCGTCAGGGTCGCGATGACGTCAACGCCGTTCAGGCTCTGCTGCTGTTCAACATCGGCAATTCGGAACTGACCGCCGGCGAGCTTCGTTCGCGTGGTTACTACCTCGGCTCGAACGTTTCCTATAACGTCAAGAAGCTGGTCGACCTCGGTCTCATCAACCACCAGCGTTCTCGCGTCGACCGCCGCTCGGTCCGCATCAGCCTGACCGAAAAGGGCCAGGAAATCGCCGAAACGGTCGCCCGCCTTTATGAACGCCACGTTGGCTCCATCGAAAAGGTCGGCGGCATCGGCACCGGCGAGTTCTCTGAAATGAACAAGCTGCTGCAGCGCCTCGATCGCTTCTGGAACGACTCGATCGCTTACCGTCTCTAATTCGCGACGATCCACTCTTCAGGCCGGGGGCATTCGCATGCTCCCGGCTTTCAGGATTCCGGCGGCTGACGTCGTCCGATCGGGGCTGTCAAGCAAGAGCCCAAATCTCTCTCATCGCCCTGTATTTCAGGCGAACACAGCTTCGTGAGAACGGCCCCGTGACACGAATCGGCCATATTGATATGGGAGGCGCAAAGGCATAGGAGCCGGCTGTTTCTCCTGTTGTTGCGGCAAGTGTTCGACTGTAATGCCAGACACCAGCGCCCTGATCATGGCGTATCGAGTATTACCGGCCGGCAGGCGCGTTATACGTGTTTGTTAATCATATTGGTTTAGGCATTGTTCAGAATGCCTGAGAGAGTGGCTGGTAGGTAGAATGACAAAAAAACCCGTTTCCGAATCCGTATCGCGCCGCACGCTGCTGCGTTCGGCCGTTTCCGTTGGTGTTGCAGCACTTGCTGCGCCGGCTCTTGCGCAGAACGCGCTGAACGATCTCATGGGCTCGTCGCGCCGTGGCAACTGGGATGACCAGTTTGATGCCAATACCTCGCGTTCGGCCGTGGGTGTCGTCTCCAACAATCCGGTTCTCGGCCGCGAAGCCCCTGTCTACATGCAGCAGGCGATCATGCAATATCAGCAGATCGTGCAGAATGGCGGTTGGCCGGAAGTGCCGGTATCCCAGCAGCGTCTGCAGATCGGCGTCTCCGATCCCTCCGTTCAGGCGCTACGCCAGCGTCTGATGGTATCGGGCGACCTGCCGCGTGAAGCCGGCATTTCCAGCGCCTTCGACTCCTATGTCGATGGCGCGCTGAAGCGTTTCCAGGCCCGTCACGGCCTTCCGGCTGATGGCGTCAGCGGCGAATACACCACCAAGGCGCTCAATGTGTCCGCGCAGATCCGTCTGGCGCAGCTGCAGACCAACCTCGTGCGCATTCAGTCCATGTCCGGAGACCTCGGTCAGCGTCACCTGATGGTGAATATTCCGGCCGCCGCTATCGAAGCCGTTGAAAACGAACGCGTCGTCCTGCGCAACACGGCCGTTGTCGGCCGCGCCAGCCGTCCCACGCACGTTATCAATTCCAAGATTTACGAGGTTATCCTCAATCCCTACTGGACCGCGCCGCGCTCGATCGTCGAAAAGGACATTGTGCCGCTGATGCAGAAGGACCCGACTTATCTGGAGCGGAACAACATCCGCCTCATCGACGGCAAGGGACAGGAAGTCTCGCCGACCACGGTCGACTGGTTCGCACCGAAGGCGCCGAACCTGATGTTCCGCCAGGACCCCGGCAAAATCAACGCCATGTCCTCGACGAAGATCAACTTCCACAATCCGAACAACGAATACATGCACGACACGCCGCAGCAGGGCCTGTTCAACAAGCTGATGCGTTTCGAGTCCTCCGGTTGCGTTCGCGTGCAGAACGTGCGCGACCTGACGTCGTGGCTGCTGCGCGACACGCCCGGCTGGTCGCGCCAGGAAATGGAACGCGTCATCGCCTCGCGCGTCAACACGCCGATCAAGCTCGCACAGGAAGTGCCCGTCTACTTCGTCTATATCACCGCATGGTCGGCGAAGGACGGCGTGGTTCAGTTCCGCGACGATATCTACGGCAAGGACGGCAATGCAGAACTGGCGCTGAACACGACGGCGGGCATGGAACAGCCGGCTGGTGCCGTGGACGACGATCTGCTGCCGCGCAACTGATCGGGCTTTGCTGTTAGTTTCTTACCGCGAATGAAGGCCGCGCTTCGCCGGGTGCGGCGTAGCCCTCATACGCCGTCACCCGGACCTGATCTCGGGGGCAGTGCGATCAAGTCCTTGATCGCGAGAGAGTCCTTTCACGGCGCAGACGCGCCGTGGCTGGATGCCGGATCCAGTCCGGCATGACGGGAGGAAAGCTTGTCGCCTTTCCTCACAAGTCTGATCCTCTCCGCTACGTGCGGCTTTTTCTCCTCTCGCCGCTACTTTAAAAAAAACAACTGCCACTTTTCGTCGCGACGTCGCAGTTTGACGGGCAAATCTCGCTGCTCGTATTGCTCTTGTCGGGGCAGGGCGCTAAGACCCCATCGCATTACTGTTTCAGGAGCCCTCATCATGTCGAACACAGATGCTTTCTTCTCTCGCCCGCTTGCCGAAGCCGATCCGGATATTTTCGGCGCGATCGAGAAGGAACTGGGTCGCCAGCGCCACGAGATCGAACTGATTGCCTCGGAAAACATCGTGTCCCGCGCCGTGCTTGAAGCGCAGGGTTCGATCATGACCAACAAATATGCCGAGGGTTATCCGGGCAAACGTTATTACGGCGGCTGCCAGTTCGTCGACATCGCTGAAGAGCTCGCGATCGAGCGCGCAAAGAAGCTGTTCGGCGTCAACTTCGCCAACGTTCAGCCAAACTCCGGTTCGCAGATGAACCAGGCCGTGTTTCTCGCGCTGCTCCAGCCCGGCGACACCTTTATGGGCCTCGACCTCAACTCGGGTGGTCACCTGACGCATGGTTCCCCGGTCAACATGTCCGGCAAGTGGTTCAATGTCGTGTCCTACGGCGTGCGCGAAGGCGACAACCTGCTCGACATGGACGAAGTGGAACGCAAGGCCAAGGAACATAAGCCGAAGCTCATTCTTGCTGGCGGCACCGCCTATTCCCGTGTCTGGGACTGGAAGCGCTTCCGCGAAATCGCTGATGAAGTCGGCGCTTACCTGATGGTCGATATGGCGCACATCGCCGGTCTCGTCGCCGGTGGCCAGCATCCTTCGCCGTTCCCGCATTGCCATGTTGCGACCACCACCACGCACAAGTCGCTGCGCGGCCCGCGCGGCGGCATGATCCTCACCAACGACGAGGATCTGGCGAAGAAGTTCAACTCCGCCGTCTTCCCTGGCCTCCAGGGCGGCCCGCTGATGCACGTCATCGCCGCCAAGGCTGTTGCCTTCGGTGAAGCGCTGAAGCCGGAGTTCAAGGACTATGCCGCACAGGTCGTCAAGAACGCCAAGGCACTGGCCGAAACCCTGATCGAAGGCGGTCTGGATGTCGTCTCCGGCGGCACTGACAACCACCTGATGCTCGTCGACCTTCGCAAGAAGAACGCGACAGGCAAGCGTGCGGAAGCAGCCCTCGGCCGCGCTTACATCACCTGCAACAAGAACGGCATTCCTTTCGATCCGGAAAAGCCCTTCGTCACCTCGGGTGTCCGTCTCGGCACGCCGGCCGGCACGACGCGCGGTTTCAAGGAAGCGGAATTCCGCGAAATCGGCAAGCTGATCGTCGAGGTTCTCGATGGTCTGAAGGTTGCCAATTCGGATGAAGGCAATGCCTCCGTCGAGGCTGCGGTGCGTGAAAAGGTCGTCGGCCTGACGGACCGTTTCCCGATGTATCCCTACATGTAAGGACAGAAGACGATGCGCTGCCCATTCTGCGGTTCCGAAGACACACAGGTCAAGGACTCGCGTCCGGCGGAGGACAACACCTCCATCCGTCGGCGGCGCATCTGCCCGGATTGCGGCGGCCGCTTTACGACCTATGAGCGCGTGCAACTGCGCGAGCTGATGGTTATCAAGAAAAGCGGCCGCAAGCTGCCCTTCGACCGCGAAAAACTGGTGCGCTCCTTCGAGATCGCGCTGCGCAAGCGACCCGTTGATCGTGACCGGATCGAGCGGGCCGTGTCGGGCATTGCCCGCCGGCTGGAAAGCTCCGGCGAGACGGAAATTCCCTCGGAAGAAATCGGCCTGCAGGTTCTGGAGGCGCTGAAGAGCCTCGATGACGTGGCCTTCGTGCGTTACGCCTCGGTCTATCGCGATTTCAGCCATGCCGAGGATTTCGAGAACGTGATTGCCGAAATCAACGCCAAGATCGCCCGTGATACGGATGGTGGAGTCTAGCCGTGACGAGCCGTGCCGATGACGAAAGGTTCATGGCCCGCGCCATCGAGGTTTCGCTTCGCCACCAGGGCCAGACGCTGACCAACCCCTCTGTCGGTTGTGTTCTCGTCAAGGATGGAAAAATCATCGCCGAAGCCGTGACCGCCATCGGCGGCCGGCCCCATGCCGAACGCCAGGCGCTGGAGCTGGCCGGCGAGGCGGCGCGGGGCGCAACCGCCTATGTCACGCTCGAACCCTGTTCCCACTGGGGCAAAACCCCGCCCTGCGCGAACGCGCTCGTAGAATATGGGGTTGCCCGTGTCGTGGTGGCGGTAGACGATCCGGATGAGCGCGTTTCCGGCCGCGGTTATCAGATATTGCGCGATGCCGGCATTGTCGTGGAAACCGGTCTGCTGCGCGATGAGGGCAAGAGGGCGCTTGCCGGCTACCTCACACGCCAGATGAAAAAACGCCCGCATGTGATTCTGAAGCTTGCGATTTCCGCCGATGGGATGATTGGCCGGGAAGGCGAGGGGCAGGTGGCGATCACCGGTCCCGAGTCTCGCCATGCCGTGCATGAGCTGCGGGCACGCTGCGACTGCATTCTCGTTGGTATCCGCACCGCTATTGCGGATGATCCGGAACTGACGGTGCGCATTGCCGGCATGGAGAGCCGCTCGCCGGTTCGCATCGTGCTGGATCGGCAGTTTGAGTTGCCGCTGACGTCGAAGCTGGTGCGAAGTGCGCGTGAAGTTCCGGTAGTGGTTGCCGCTTTACCCCCCTTTGCCCCATCGATCTCCCCCCTTGTGGGGGAGATGCCCGGCAGGACAGAGGGGGGTAACCCCGACCACCGCCGCCAGCTCCTGACCGACGCCGGCGTCCAGATTCTCGAAGCCCCGTCGCTCGAACACCTTCTCCAAACCCTCGCCGAACGCGGCATGTCGGAACTTCTGGTCGAAGGCGGCGCCTTTGCCGCAAAATCATTCCTTGAAGCTGGATTGGTGGATCGTATCATGTTGTTCGAAAGCCCTGTCGTCATCGGCAAGGGCGGCATTGAAACGCCGCTCAGCCGTGCCGATATCACGGGCGACTATGCTCTGATCAGCGAACCCGCTTACGGGCCGGACCGCTGCTTCTGTTATGAAAGGCCGATTTGATGTTTACCGGAATTGTCACCGACGTTGGAACCGTGTCCGAGCTGGAAGCGCTGCCTGAGGGTGTTCGCCTGCGTGTGGCGACCAATTACGATCCGAAGACCATCGATATGGGCGCATCCATTTCCCACGGCGGCGTTTGCCTGACGGTAACGAAGCTGCCGGAAGACGGTAGCAACGAGCGCTGGTACGAGGTTGAGGCCTGGGAAGAAGCGCTGCGCCTGACCACAATCGCGAGTTGGCAGAAGGGCACGCATGTCAATCTCGAGCGCGCGCTCAAGATCGGCGATGAACTCGGCGGCCACATCGTTTCCGGCCATGTGGACGGCAAGGCGGAAATCCTGTCGGTTGAGCCGGAAGGCGAGGCGGTGCGCATCCGCCTGCGCGCGCCGGAACATCTGGCGAAATTCGTGGCGCCCAAGGGCTCCATCGCACTCGATGGCACCTCGCTCACCGTCAACGCCGTCGATGGCACCGATTTCGACGTTCTCCTGATCCGCCACACGCTTACCGTCACCACCTGGGGTGAACGCCAGCCGGGCGATTTCGTCAATTTTGAAGTCGACACCATGGCGCGCTACGCGGCAAGGCTCGCAGAGTTTCCTTCGGCGTGAGCTGAGGAGGCTTGGCGTTTTATTGTGTTCGCGGACTCTTCCTTCTCCCGTCATTCCGGCCTTGAGCCGGAATCCAGCCAGCCCAAGTCCTTGGGCTGAAAGAACACTTCTCGCCGCGCAGACGCGCGTCGGCTGGATGCCGGATCAAGTCCGGCATGACGGAGGAGGAGCCGCGAGTTTGATCCTATTAGGTGTCGGTCGCCGCCACACTTCCGGTCGAACGTGGAAGGTTTTACAGATATCGCTTGGTCGCCTGAAATCGACTGCTGGCCAAATGAGGTAGGGGAACCATCATGCCGTCCTTTGAGCTGCTCACAGCCTTTTTCATCACCACTGCCCTGTTTGCCTATATTCCCGGCCCGGCCATGCTTTACGCGGCCGCGCAAACCATGGCGCGTGGCCGGTTTGCCGGGCTGATGGCGGTGCTCGGCATTCATGTTGGCTGCTATTTCCACATCTTCGCGGCTGCCGCCGGCCTTTCCGTGCTGTTTCAGGCGGTGCCGTGGCTTTACCTCGCGGTGAAGCTGTGCGGCGCGCTATATCTGGTCTGGCTCGGTTTCTCGATGGTGCGTAGCAAAATGGAAGGCGAGGCGGTCAATCTGACCGTTGAACCGAAATCGGCACGTCGCGCCTTCGTCGACAGCATCATCGTGGATGTGCTCAACCCGAAGACCGCACTGTTTTTTCTTGCCTTTCTGCCGCAATTTGTCGATCCGTCGGCCGCTTTTCCCGTCTGGCTGCAGTTCCTGATCCTCGGCATCGCCGTCAATTTCATTTTCTCCTCCGCCGATCTCGTCGGCGTGCTGCTTGCAGGCGCGATGGTCGGGCGTCTGAAACGATCGAGCACCGCGCAGGCTCTGGCCCGCCGCGCCGCCGGAACGGTGCTGATGGGGCTCGGCGTCCATCTCGCCTTCCAGAAAACCTGATTCACGGGGAGCCGCGTCGGGAGCGCAAAACCGGGCTAAATGCCCGGCAGACGCGGCCTCTTGCGCCGCCGACACATGAAATTACTTGCCAAAAACAGCCAGCCGTGGTTTGACCGCCGCAAAAGCCGGTATGATCCGGCATCAAGCTTTTCAGGAAAATATCATGTCCAAACCCCATCTTCTTATCGTGGAAGCACGTTTCTATGACGATATGGCCGATGCCCTTCTCGAAGGCGCGAAGTTCGCGCTCGATGAAGCTGGCGCCACCTATGACGTCGTCACCGTTCCCGGCGCACTCGAAATCCCGGCCGCCATCGCCATGGCGCTTGACGGCGCCGACAATGACGGCACGGAATATGACGGTTTTGTTGCACTGGGCATGGTCATTCGTGGTGAGACCTATCACTTCGATATCGTCGCCAACGAATCCTCCCGCGCCCTGATGGATCTCGCCGTCAGCGAATCGCTGCCGATCGGCAACGGCATTCTCACCGTCGAGAACGATGAGCAGGCCTGGGCGCGCGTGCGCCGCACCGACAAGGACAAGGGCGGTTTCGCCGCCCGCGCGGCGCTGACCATGATCGAGCTGAAAAAGAAACTGGGTGGTTGAACGCATGTCGGATGTTGAAAACGGCGGTGAACCGCGCCAGCCTTCGGTAAAGCCCGCCAACCAGCGCGGCGCGGCCCGCCTTGCGGCCGTGCAGGCGCTGTACCAGATGGATGTCGGCGGAACCGGCGTTATGGAAGTGGTTGCCGAATATGAGGCACACCGACTCGGCCAGGAAGTCGATGGCGACACCTACCTTAAGGCAGATCCGTCGTGGTTCCGTTCGATCGTCTCGGGCGTCGTGCGCGACCAGACGAAGATCGACCCGCTGGTGCGCTCCGCCCTTCTGGAAGACTGGCCGCTGTCGCGTCTCGATGCCACCGTGCGCGCCATTCTACGTGCCGGCGCCTTTGAAATTCTCGAGCGCAAGGACGTACCGGTCGCCGTCATCGTGACCGAATATGTCGAAATCGCCCGTGCTTTCTTCGAGCACGACGAGCCGAAGCTGGTGAATGCGGTTCTGGACCGCATCGCCAAGCAGGTGCGCGGCGAGGCAAAACGCTAAAATACGTGAGATGAGGAAGACATGAGCGCCGTTTCCGTCCCCGGACTTGAAGTTCAACTGGGCGAGGCGAAGCGCAACGTCTTCCTTCTTACCATGGCGCAGGCGATCATGGGATCGGCCGCGCCGATGAGCTTTTCGGTCGGCGCGCTTGCCGGCTATCAGCTGCTTGGCGCTGACAAGTCGCTGGCGACTGCGCCCTTGACAGGCTTCAACATCGGCGTCGCGCTCGGCGCGATCTGCGTGGCGGCCGCATCCCGCTTCCTCGGTCGCAAGGCGGGCTTCATGGTCGGTGCGCTGATGTGCTCCATCGGCGGCGGCATTGCCGCGGTCGCTCTCTTTCGCTCCGATTTCTGGCTGTTTGCGCTTGGCCTGCTGTTGATCGGCATTTCCGGCGGCTTTACCCAGAAAATCCGATTTGCCGCCGCCGATGCTTCGCCCTCCTTCTACAAGCCGAAGGCGATCTCCTGGATTCTGGCAGGCGGCATCATCTCCGCCATTGTCGGGCCGCAGCTGGCCATCGTCGGCAAGGACCTTCTGGCTCCGGTCACCTTCGCCGGTGCTTTCATCGCCCTCGTGCCGCTTGGTCTGGTTGCAATCGCCATTCTGGCCTTTCTGAAATTACCCGACCCAAAAACCGCCGCGACACATGCCGAGGCGGCAAGGCCGCTGTCGGAAATCGTGCGCACCCAGCGTTTCATCACCGGCATGATCTGCGGCATCGGCTCTTACGCGCTGATGACCTTCATGATGACCGGCGCACCGCTCGCCATGGTCGTCGGCTGCGGTTTCCCGACCGAACTCGCCACGCTCGGCATCCAGTGGCATGTGCTTGCCATGTTCGGCCCAAGCTTCTTCACGGGCATGCTGATCTCCAGGTTCGGTGCGGAAAAGATCGTCGCTTCCGGCCTCCTTATTCTGATGGCCTGCGCCATCGTCGCCCATATGGGCATCGAATTGTGGAACTTCTGGGCGGCGCTCATCCTGCTTGGCCTTGGCTGGAACTTCGGCTTCATTGGCGCGACCGCCATCATCACGTCCAGCTACCGCCCGCATGAGGCGGACAAGGTGCAGGGCTTCCACGATATCGTGCTGTTCGGCACGGTAGCGCTGTCGTCCTTTTCATCGGGCAAGGTTTTCACGGCCTGGGGCTGGTCGGTCATGAACCTCGTTATCTGGCCGGTTGCCGGCCTTTGCCTCCTGCTCGTCCTCTCACTCATCCTCACCAAGCAGAAAAAAGCCGCCTGAGTCGCGCGCCGCGCGCTACCCCTTTCAAGTTTCAGGCAAATTTGTGGGCTTGACGCGACACCTTTCGCCAACGCAATCTCGGCACTGAGGACATTTTTCCTTGGGAGGGGAACAAATGCCCAATCGGGGGACTTCGGACACGCCGTCCATCCCCCTCTGCACAAGGTTTCGCCGCGCCGGGGAGGGAGTGAGACCCGGCCTTTTGGGAGGTAAGTGCGCATGACCGTAATACCGATAGTAATTGTATGCGGTGTCCTGTCCGTTGTTTACGCGGCATGGGCCACCAAAAGCGTTCTCGATGCCGATCAGGGCAACGAGCGCATGCGTGAAATAGCAGGTTATATCCGTGAAGGTGCGCAGGCTTATCTCACCCGTCAGTATCTCACCATCGCCATCGTCGGCCTGATCGTCGCCGTTCTGGCGTGGTCTCTTCTCTCATCCATGGCTGCCATCGGCTTCATCATCGGCGCGGTTCTGTCCGGGGTTGCCGGTTTTGTCGGCATGCATGTGTCCGTGCGCGCCAATCTTCGCACCGCGCAGGCTGCATCCCACAGCCTTTCCGCCGGTCTCGATATCGCCTTCAAATCGGGCGCCATCACCGGCATGCTGGTGGCTGGCCTGGCGCTGCTGGGTGTCTCCATCTATTATTTCGTCCTGACGTCGGTGATGGGCCACGCGCCCGGCTCGCGAGAAGTGATCGATGCGCTGGTGTCGCTTGGCTTCGGCGCATCGCTGATCTCCATCTTCGCCCGTCTCGGCGGCGGCATCTTTACCAAGGGCGCGGATGTCGGCGGTGATCTCGTCGGCAAGGTGGAAGCAGGCATTCCCGAGGACGACCCGCGCAACCCCGCAACCATTGCCGACAATGTCGGTGACAACGTCGGCGATTGCGCTGGCATGGCAGCCGATCTTTTCGAGACCTATGCCGTCTCCGTCGTTGCGACCATGGTTCTCGCGGCCATTTTCTTTGCCGGCACGCCGGTGCTTGAGAGCGCCATGGTCTATCCGCTGGCGATCTGCGGCGCCTGCATCCTGACGTCGATTGCCGGCACCTTCTTCGTCAAGCTCGGCACTAATAATTCCATCATGGGCGCGCTTTACAAGGGGCTCATCGCCACCGGCGTCTTCTCGGTCGTCGGTCTTGCGGTCGCCACCCATGCGACGATCGGCTGGGGCACGGTCGGCACTGTGGCCGGCATGGAGATAACAGGCACCAACCTCTTCTTCTGCGGATTGGTGGGCCTTGTCGTGACGGCTCTGATCGTCGTCATTACCGAATATTACACCGGCACCAACAAGCGTCCGGTCAATTCCATCGCACAGGCCTCGGTTACCGGCCACGGCACCAATGTCATCCAGGGCCTTGCCGTCTCTCTGGAGTCGACGGCACTGCCCGCCATCGTCATCGTCGGCGGCATCATCGGCACCTATCAGCTCGGTGGCCTCTTCGGCACGGGCATCGCGGTGACGGCCATGCTCGGCCTTGCCGGCATGATCGTCGCCCTCGACGCCTTCGGCCCCGTCACCGACAACGCGGGCGGTATCGCCGAGATGGCAGGCCTTGATCCCGACGTGCGCAAGGCGACCGATGCGCTGGATGCGGTCGGTAACACCACCAAGGCCGTGACCAAGGGATATGCCATCGGCTCGGCCGGTCTCGGCGCGCTGGTTCTATTTGCCGCTTATGCCAACGACCTTTCCTTTTTCGCAGCCAATGGCGATACCTATCCCTACTTCAAGGATGTCGGCGAGATTTCCTTCAGCCTCGCCAATCCTTACGTGGTTGCCGGCCTGCTGTTCGGCGGTCTCATTCCCTATCTCTTTGGCGGCATTGCCATGACGGCTGTCGGCAAGGCCGCGGGTTCGATTGTCGAGGAAGTGCGCCGGCAGTTCCGCGAAAAGCCCGGTATCATGGCCGGCACGGAAAAGCCGGACTATGGCAAGGCCGTAGACCTGCTGACGCGTGCGGCAATCAAGGAGATGGTCGTCCCTTCGCTGCTGCCGGTTCTGGCGCCCATCGTCGTCTATTTCGGCGTGCTCGCGATTTCCGGTTCCAAGGCATCGGCCTTCGCAGCATTGGGCGCGTCACTGCTTGGTGTCATCATCAACGGCCTGTTCGTGGCGATCTCCATGACTTCGGGCGGCGGCGCCTGGGACAATGCCAAGAAAAGCTTCGAAGATGGCTTCGTCGACAAGGATGGCGTGCGCCACGTTAAGGGATCGGACGCACACAAGGCGTCGGTAACGGGTGATACGGTCGGCGATCCCTACAAGGATACGGCTGGTCCGGCCGTCAATCCTGCAATCAAGATAACGAATATCGTGGCCTTGCTGCTGCTCGCCGTTCTCGCCCACTAAGGCTTGTTAATCCGCCAAATGAAAAGGCCCGGGGAGCGATCCCCGGGCCTTTGAATGTTCCACTCCCGCCACCGTCAGGGAGCGTTGCCGCTTTGGCCGAGAATGCTCTTGGCGATATTGGCGCCCGACGTGCCGCCCGAGAGCAGCTGCTGGAGGAAGGTGAGGTCCTTGCCGCCCGTCGGCGTGGTGCGCGAAATCGTGTCGAAGACCTTGCCGTCCTGCAGCGTGTAGTTGGCCTTGCGCTCGATCACGCCATCCTTGTTGAAATAGATCGCGAGAATGTTCTGCTCGACCAGCGACGGCTTCATGAAGGCGGCACGGCGCACGCGCTTCTGCGAGATGTAATAGAACACCTCGTTGCCGAACGTCGCGGTCGTGGAGGGCGTGCCCATGGTCAGCAGCACCTGCTCGCGGCTCGAACCCTCGGGGATCAGCTGGAGCGACTGCTCGTCCATGACGTAGCCGTTGTGGAAAACATCTGTCGTGCTGGTGCAGGCGGAAAGCAGACCGGATGCGAGCACGATTGCAATGGCGGTCTTGCTCAGAATTTTGCCGTGACTTGCGGATTTCTGCTTGCTCAACTGCTTTTCCCCGACTGCGATCATGAATGGCACCTTCCGGCATTGCGTGGTGCACAGTGTCTGTGCACATGATTGTGTCAATCCGGGGACGGAAAATCCCGATCACCCCCCGAATTCAATGCTTTCCCGGACGTTTGGAGCTCCTCCGGTTCTCTTCGACTGTTTCAGCCCAAAGACGAACGTGACCGCGACAGCATTGCAATTCGTGGATGCTTCGGTAAACCAGCTTTGACGATCATGCAACAAGTGCGATGGGCGGTTAGCGCATTCACCCGTCCCGTTCGGAAAAAAAACGATGATATTCGGGCTTTTCAGACAGAAAAACAACAATCGGGCCATCGTCGACAGGCAATATGCCACGCTGACGGCGGCGGCCCGC
This sequence comes from Agrobacterium sp. DKPNP3, assembly GCF_052686535.1. Lineage (NCBI taxonomy): Bacteria > Pseudomonadati > Pseudomonadota > Alphaproteobacteria > Hyphomicrobiales > Rhizobiaceae > Agrobacterium > Agrobacterium sp. DKPNP3. The sequence goes on from NZ_JBQYSN010000053.1 coordinate 26,443, forward strand.
ACGCCTGGGTTTTATCTCGATCTGGGTGTGCCGGATACGGTCATGGGCCGTTTCGAGATGCTCTCGGCCGTCATGATTCTCTATTTCCGTCGCACCAAATCCTCTGGCGTCAGCGGCCAGGAAATCGCCCAGGAAATCGTCGACGCTTTTTTTCAGGACCTCGATCATTCGATCAGGGAACTTGGGATCGGTGACCAGGGCGTGCCGAAACGCATGAAGAAATTTGCCGGTATGTTTTATGGACGGCTGGAATCCTACGCTTCGGCGCTGGATGCCTCCGACCGCGTTGCTCTTGCCGCAGCGCTCCGGCGCAATATATATCCGCAGGCAGATGACAAGGCGCCGGACATGGAAGGGCTGGCGGGCTGGATGATGCAAGCATCCGATGCCATTGCCGCCCAGTCCGAAGAAACGATAGCAACCGGAAGCCTGACGCTGCCCCTGCCTGGACAATGAGGTTCACGATGAACGCGCGACACCCCGCAAATGACGACCTGCCGTTTTCCTACCCCGTCAAGGTAGGCCATATTTCCGCCAATCCGGTGAGGATTGGTCTGGAAGCCAGCGCCGATGAACTCAAGGCCCTGGCGAAATTCTGGGATGTGGTTTCCGTCGAATATCTGAAGGCAGAGCTGCAGGTATCCCGCTGGAAGAAGGATGGTGTGAAGGTAAAAGGCGAGGTGCACGCGGCGGTCACGCAGTCCTGCGTCGTGACGCTGGAGCCGGTTTCGAGCAAGATCGATGAGACCATCGAGCAGATTTTCGTGCCGGAAGGCTCGAAACTGGCCCGCATGGTCACCAACGAGGAAGGCGAAATAGTGCTCGATCCAGATGGTCCTGATATTCCAGATCAGTTCACAGGCGACAGCATCGATGTCGGCGCCGTCGTTGCCGAATTTGCCGCCCTTGCCATCGATCCCTATCCGCGCAAACCGGATGCGGCGTTTCCCGAAACGGCCGAAAAAGAACCTGAAGAAGAGAAGCGGCCATCGCCCTTTGCCGTGCTGAAAGACTGGAAAAAAGACTGAATGGCCCAGCCGGGCCGAAATAATTTTATTGTAACGAAGGCCGGAAAAGGTATTTTCGCGCAAAATCCGCTTGATTGGCGGCAGTTAAGGATAAGGGACGCGTGATCAGAATTGCAATTGACGTCATGGGTGGCGATTTCGGCCCAGATGTTGCCATCCCCGGCGCTGCCAAGGCGCTGGAGCGGCACAACGATGTAACTTTTCTGCTCTACGGGCAGAAGAGCAAATGCGAGCCCATTCTGGCACAATATCCCGCACTCCGGGAGAAATCGGTCTTCCATGATTGCGAAGTCTCGGTCAGCATGGATGAAAAGCCGAGCCAGGCTTTGCGCCGTGGTCGCTACGTCTCCAGCATGTGGCGCGCGATCGAGGCAGTGAAACTCAATGAAGCCGACGTGGCCGTTTCTGCCGGCAACACCGGTGCGCTGATGGCCATGGCGAAATTCTGTTTGCGCACCATGGCGCGGGTGGAGCGCCCGGCAATCGCCGGTATCTGGCCGACGCTGAAAGGCGAAAGCATCGTGCTCGACATCGGTGCAACGATAGGCGCCGATTCCCAGCAACTTCTCGACTTCGCCCTGATGGGCGGGGCCATGGCCCGCGCGCTGTTCGATATCGACCGTCCGACCGTGGGCCTGCTCAATGTCGGTGTTGAAGAGGTCAAGGGCCAGGAAGAGGTTCGCGAGGCAGGCCGGCTGATCCGCGAGGCCGATCTTGGCACCATCGACTATCGCGGCTTCGTTGAAGGTGACGACATCGGCAAGGGCACGGTGGATGTGGTGGTGACGGAAGGCTTTACCGGCAACATCGCGCTGAAAGCCGCCGAAGGGACCGCACGCCAAATTACCACGCTTCTGCGTGAGGCGATCTCCCGCAGCTTCTTTGCGAAGATCGGGTATATTCTGGCAAAAAGCGCCTTCGATGTGCTGAGAGAAAAAATGGACCCTCGCAAGGTCAATGGTGGCGTGTTTCTGGGCCTCAACGGCATCGTCATCAAGAGCCATGGCGGGACGGATGCCGTTGGTTTTGCCTCGGCCGTCGATGTCGGCTACGACATGGTTCATAACGGCCTCACGGCCAAGATTGAGAATGATCTGAAAATTTACCACGCAAGACGGCTTCCGCCCCCGGCGCCCGAAGCTCTCGTGGCTGACGAGGAATAAGGGAATGATCCGCTCTATAGTTCGTGGTTTCGGGGCAGCGCTTCCGAAGCGTGTCATGACCAACAGCGAAATCGAAGGTGTCGTGGAGACATCCGACGAATGGATCGTGCAGCGCACCGGCATCAAGCAGCGCTATATCGCTGGCGATGACGAAACCACGGCGTCGCTCGGCGAGGCAGCAGCGCGTGCGGCGCTCGACAGTGCCGGTCTCACGCCCGACGATATCGATCTCATCATTCTGGCTACCTCGACGCCGGACAACACGTTTCCGGCGACGGCTGTAAACATCCAGAACCGTCTTGGCATGACCCATGGCTTCGCCTTCGACATGCAGGCCGTCTGCTCAGGCTTTGTCTATGCGGTGTCTACCGCCGATCTCTATATCCGCGGCGGGATGGCCAAGCGCGTCCTGGTGATCGGTTCTGAAACCTTCTCGCGGATCCTCGACTGGAAGGACCGCACCACCTGCGTTCTCTTCGGCGACGGCGCCGGCGCGCTGGTTCTGGAAGCGGGCGAAGGCGAGGGCACCTCTGCCGATCGCGGTATTCTGACGGCGCAGCTGCGGTCCGACGGCTCGCACAAGGAAAAGCTCTATGTCGACGGCGGACCGTCCACGACCGGCACGGTCGGCCATCTTCGCATGGAGGGCCGGGAGGTCTTCAAGCATGCCGTTGGCATGATCACCGACGTCATCGAGCAGGCTTTCAAAGCGACGGGCACGACATCGGATGACCTCGACTGGCTGGTTCCCCACCAGGCCAACAAGCGCATTATCGACGGCTCCGCCAAGAAGCTCAACATCGACCCGGAAAAGGTCGTCATAACCGTCGATCAGCACGGCAATACCTCGGCTGCCTCCATTCCCCTGGCGCTTGCGGTTGCGGCGGGCGACGGACGCATCAAGAAGGGCGATCTCGTCATGCTGGAGGCCATGGGCGGTGGCTTCACCTGGGGCGCCGTCCTGCTGCGCTGGTAGGGCGTTTTTCTTCGTTTGAGAGCGCGGCGGCGCGAATTCCGCCGTGTTTTTTGCCCCCGCGCCCCTCACGAAGCGCCAAAGCGGCCCCGCCCTGTTGCAAAACCGTATCGGTCACCTAAGCCCTTGCAGTGATTGCCGAAAGCCTCCAATGAATCTGGAACAATCCCTTGACCGGTCGCCACAAGGGAAATAATCTCGGCGGCTCCTAGAGAAAAATTCAGACACGGTTTGTGGGGAAAAATGGCCGGGAAGACAGTGACACGCGCAGATCTTGCAGAATCTGTGTTTCGTAAAGTCGGGCTGTCCCGCACCGAATCCGCCGAACTGGTCGAAACGATCATCGACGAAATATGCAACGCGATCACCCGTGGCGAGGTCGTAAAGCTATCGTCGTTCGCCACCTTCCAGATCCGGGAAAAGAACGAGCGTATCGGACGCAACCCGAAGACGGGTGAGGAAGTTCCGATTTCGCCGCGTCGGGTGATGACCTTCAAGGCATCGAACGTGCTGAAACAGCGTATTCTGAAGGCTCACACGGCCCGCAAGGCCAAGCAGAAGGGCCAGAAGACCGGGGCTTGAGCAGCCCGACAGTCCACCAGGACCTCGTCTTCGGGCGACATCGCAACACAGTTTTACCATTCTTCCTGTGAACACACTTGAAATTCAACGGGCAAGCCGTTGAAATCTGGTCGACTCACATCATAATCAATTTTAGTGATTTGTATTTACCGCAACGGTGTCTGCGCGGGTCTTGGTAGACAGCAATGGTTCCCAGCGGTGACAGGCGTTCTCGTTCAGTGTCCGGCCAGGTGCATGGCGCTCCGGTTTGGATAGGAGTGGAAATTTGGACAAAAGCCCCGACGCGTTCCGGACGATCAGTGAAGTGGCGGACGAGCTGAACCTGCCGCAGCATGTGTTGCGGTTCTGGGAGACGCGCTTTCCGCAGATCAAGCCGATGAAACGGGGTGGGGGCCGCCGTTATTATCGTCCCGACGATATCGATCTGCTCAAGGGCATTCGACACCTTCTTTATGACCATGGCTACACCATCAAGGGTGTACAAAAACTTCTGAAAGCCAACGGCAACCGCTTCGTGGCAGCCATTGCCTCCGGTGATCTCGCGACCATGGAAGCCATCATGGCTGCAAGCGGTGAGAAGGAAGTCGCCGAGCCACGCGTGATCGATACCGATGGTGACGAGGTTGTCGGTCGCCCGAAAGCCAAGCCGAGCGGCCGCTTTTTCGGCTTCGGCGGCGGCAATAGTGATGCTGAAATTTCGGTAGGCAAATCAAGCATTGGTAAGGACGATCAGGCCTTGTTGCAGGAAGCGCTGTTTGATCTCCTCGAATGCAAACGCCTGCTCGATCAGGTGCGTTAACGGTTTTTCCACAGCTGTTTTAATCGTTCCCGCACATCGTCCCTGAAAAAACAAAGAGTTAGGTATTTTCGCGCATAGAGCGAAAAGCGAAGCGCCGGCGGCTCGCCAACCTTTCGGAAACTCCTTTGGCCGATAATGCGGCTCCGTTAAAAGGAGTCCGATCGTGAGCAACCGAAAATCGACAGCGCGACGCCGCACGGCGAAGAAATCGAGCGGCGGCAGCGTTTGGCCCTGGGTGCTGATGCTGGGCGTGGTCGCCGGCGGCATCCAGGCCTATGAACATCGCGATAGCCTTATGCCGCAACGTCACTTCGCGAAGGCCACGTCGTCGTCATCCGCCAGCGCTCCGAAGGTCGCGACCGTGCCCAAGCGCGAGGCGGTCACGCCAGAGAAGGTCGCTTCTATCCGTCCTTCATCGCCCGCCTTACCCGGCAGCGGTCCCGTGCCGCCGCGCGCCATCGCCATGCCAGCCGTCTCGCAGCCCACCCAGGTTGCCGCTATCCAGCCTGAACCTCGTCCCTCAATCGAGATAGTATCGCTTGGCGAAAAGGCGGGCGCCTTCGCATTTTGCGGCCGCTCTGGCCTCAACAACTGCGTCGCGGACGGCAATACCTTCTGGATGAAGGGCGTGAAGATGCAGCTTGCCGGCATTGAGGTGCCGCAGATCGACCGTGCGCGCTGCATGGAAGAGCGTCAGCGCGGCTTCATCGCAAAGGTCAGGCTTCGCGACATGTTGAATGCCGGCGCTTTCGACGTCTCCTCTTCAGGTGATGCGGGCGGGCAGGCGGCAGAGCGTAAACGGCTCTCCCGTTCCGGCGTCTCCTTCGCCGATCAACTCGTTCGCGAAGGCCTCGCCCACCCGGCCTCTGCAAAAAATCAGTCGTGGTGTGGCTGAGGCCCCGCTGGTCTGGAAAGTGGCTGTGGGTTGCCTATCTATATGCCGCGCACCGTTTTAAAAGACACTGGATCGTGGCGGTCAAGAGCTAGGCCAAGAGATCAATAAGTGTCTTTCAAAAGTTGAGGTTTAGATATAACGTCATAGTGTGATCACGATTTAACGGAAGGCTGCGATAGCAACGACCTGCCGAGCGCCGTGCCTTAAATTTATGAGGAAATGAGATGACCCAAAAAAAGCAAGCTTTTTCAGCGGGCTTTGTCACAGGATTTGCCTCGCCTTTTAGATTTTTCATAAAAACGCCGATCAAAAACCAAAATGCTTCAGTCGGTAGGGCCGTGCACGATGTCGGTGCTGCATTTTTTGAAGTCATGAGAAGCGAAGGTGCGTTCCCAAGTGGCGAAGCGCGAAACACCAAAAGAACCAGAGGTTCCAGAGAACACGGAGAAAGAAACCCTTGAAGGCGAAGTTGAAGTCCAACTTGCGCCTGTCCTCAAAGACTTAAATCGAGTCCAGCGAGAACAAATTTTAACAAAAGTCACAGCCATTGTTAAAACTGAGGCTTTCTCTGGACCTTTGCCGCATCCTCGTCATCTGGAGGAATACAATCTTATCGTCCCAAACGGGGCTGATAGAATTTTCAAGATGACGGAGAAAGTTATTGAGAGCAATATCAGCGTAAACGAACGCGGGCAAAAATACGAACAGATCTATAGAATGACCGGCATGATTTTGGGGTTCTTTTCCCTCATGTTGTTGGTCGTTTTAGCCTTTCTCGCCGGGTGGTACGAAATGCTGCCGCTAGCGGCACTTCTGTTGGGCGCCACAGTCGTCGGTTCCATAGGAATGTTTATCAAAGGCAGATAGTTTTGGTACGGGCGGCGGGACTCGAACCCGCACGCTTTCGCTCCGGATTTTAAGTCCGGTATGTCTACCAATTCCATCACGCCCGCAGTGATTGCGACACCTTCTATAGAACATGGCGACCACGCGTCAACCGATCTCTTAAGAGTGGTAAGAACGTATCATTAGTGCTGTGCTTGTGCCACTTAAACACTTTGGGGCGACTAGAAAGGTCAATTCTCCGAGTGTAGTGAGCTTAGTTCCTCGGTGCGAAAATGCCGACCATTGGTCTTGCGGGTTCAAGTCCCGCCGTTTGCACCAGCTCCATCCCTTGTCAATGGAGGGTGATAGCGCCGGCCAGCGCTATGATGCGGCTGGCCGGGCGGTGATGGTCACTTCTTGTCGAGACCCTGAGCCATTTCAAGGTGGTGTTGCAGCGCCGGCAGGGTTTTTGCTGCCCAGGCCTTCAGTTCCGCATTGTCCCCGCCTTCAGCATAGCGCTTGAAAAGATCGACTGCATCCTCATGAGCGTCGACCTGGTCGTCGATATATTCTTCGTTGAATTCGGCGCCATCGAGTTTGGCGAGATCGTCGATTTCTTCCTTGTGATCATCGGTGAGCGCAGTAGCGGGCGTCCCCTTCACCTTGCCTCCAGAAAGAAGAGCTTTCAGTTCCGAGCTGGTTTTTTCGTGTTCCGTAACCATCTGCTGGGCGAAGGCCTTGGTCGCCTCGTCGCCCTTGGTCAGCGCGAGCTTGCTCGATTCGATTTCGAAGAGGTCACTGGCAGAAACCTGCATCACGAAGTCTTCGGTTTTTGGCGCAACGCCGAGCGCGGAATTAATGCCCGTCGTTTCCGTTGCGGATTGCGCCATGGCGGTGCTGGCGGCGAGCGCAAGCGCGAGAGTTAGAATGGTCTTCTTCATCAATCTGCCTCCTGATTGTTGGAGCCAATCCAACCGAGGTGCAGGTGGATTGTTCCTGAAGCGACCCAAAGAAACCGTACATCGAAGCTGTTTTTCCTTTGGATTACCATCATTTGTGTCGGTGAGGGGGGCGGGGAGATACCGCCAAACACGGCATTTGTGCGAAGGTGAAACTTATCGAAAAGAACCTATTGACCTTGCCACGATGGGAAGCCCTATCTTTTTTCCAGTACAGGAAGAAAGGGGTCATAAGCATGTCACAAATGGAGATCCGTGCCAGTCACCAGATCGCGATCGACGGCATGACCTGCGCCTCCTGTGTCGGTCGCGTTGAAAAGGCCATTGCCAAGGTGCCGGGCGTTGTGAAGGCCTCGGTCAATCTGGCAACGGAACGGGCCGACATCGCCTTTTCCGGGCCGCCGGATGTGCCCGCCGTTATCGAGGCGGTGCGGCAGGCCGGTTACGGCGTCGATGAAAAAACGATCGAGCTCAATATTGAAGGCATGACCTGCGC
>NZ_JBQYSN010000054.1:0-33538 GCF_052686535.1 Agrobacterium sp. DKPNP3
ATGAGGACGGTGTCGCCGGGTTTCAGGCCGGACTGCGTGATGCCGTGCAGGGCGACGGCAAGCGGCTCGGCGAGCGCGCCGTCGGCGGGAGAAATGCCCCAGGGCAGGCGCCGGCATTGAAAGGCATCGACAGCGGCATATTGGGCATAGCCGCCGCCGATCAGCGTCATTTTTTCGCACCAGGCCGGTTCGCCGCGCAGACACGATGGGCAATGTCCGCATCCGCGCATCGGCGCGACGCTGACATGATCGCCGACCTTCAGGCCACTTGTCTTCCCGCCGATCTCCACGACTTCCCCGGAAAACTCGTGACCGAGCACGTCGCCCTTTCGAACCCCGAACACCTCCTCGGCGGTCATGTGGAGATCGCTGCCGCAGATGCCGCATCGGCAGACCTTGAGCAATAATTGTCCCCGTTGCGGTTTCGGATCATCGACATCGCCGACGACAAGCGGCGCCCCGATCCGGTCGAAAAGCGCGGCTTTCATGGATGCGACCCTTTCGTAACGGTGCTCGAGACGACCAGCTTTCGGCCCACTGGGAAGAGCGGCACGTGGATGCGGCTCGAGATCAGCCCCCAGATGCCTTGGCGCGCGTAAAGGGCGGTCAGCAGGGTCATGAGACCGAGCACCACCATGTAGACCGCGCCGTATTGCGCAAAGAAGCGATCGGCGACGAAATAGATCAGCGCGCCGACGAGAACGCCTTCAATGGTCCCCACACCGCCGACCATGACGATGAAGATGGCGATATTGGCCCAGCTCGGATTAAAGCCGGCCGCCGGCGTGATGCGCAGCTGCGCCATGTAGTAGACGGCGCCGGCAAGCCCCGTGCCCATGGCCGCGGCCACGAAGATCAGGAAGCGCAGCCGCTTGACGTTCACCCCCTGGCTTTCGGCGGCGACCGGATTGTCGCGCATCGCCGTCAGGGCAAGGCCGTGGCGCGAGCGCAGGAGCCAATAGCTGCCGCCGACCGTCACCAGAAGCATCGCGGCGCAAAGCCACATCAGTCCGACTTGCCGCTCATGCAGGGAATATTGGCTCATGACGCGAAGCGTCATGCCCGAGCCGGCGTTGACATAGTCGATGTTCAACACGACGAGCTTTACCGCTTCCGCCACCACCCATGTGCCGATGGCGAAATAAGGACCGTCGAGACGGTGCAGCAGGGCATAGGTGGGAAGCGCCAGCAGGCCCGAAACGAGAATGCCGATCCAGACCGCCAGAAACGGATTGATGCCGAAATTGGAAGCCAGCACGAACATCGCATAGCCCGCCACGCCGATAAAGGCCTGCTGACCGACGGAGACAAGCCCCGCATATCCGGCAAGCAGGTTCCACATCTGGGCAATGGCCAGATAGACGGAAAACTCCACCACCCAGCGCATGTGACCGGGTTGCCCCCACCAGGGCATCGAAACCATGGCGGCCAGGATGAGGAGAGAGACAGCCGCGGCAACGCGGCTGGACCCGGTGTGACGGATAACTTCGACATGGGCCGGTTCGGCCGCAAACGGTCCGGCATCGGCCGGAGGGACGGGGTTTGCCAATGTCATGGGTTCAACCTTTGCTCATCAGGCCCTGCGGACGGGTGGCCAGCACGGTGAGGAAAACGAGATGGCCGGCCAGCGTTCCGAAACCGGGATCGATGCGGAAACCGATGGCCTGCGCGATGCCGAGAACCATGGAGCCGACAAAGCCGCCCCAGATCGAGCCCATGCCGCCGATGATCACCGCCTCGAAGGCATAGATCAGCTGGGCCGGACCGTCGGCCGGCGAGACGGTGGCGCGCAGCGCGAAGAAGACGCCCGAAAGGCCGAGAATGCCGACCGCGATCGCTGTCGCATAAGCGTAGACGACGCGCGGGTTCACGCCGCTCATGGCCGCGGCTTCTGTGTCGGCGGCGGCGGCGCGCAAGGCCCGGCCGAAACGGGTGCGGCGCATGGTCAGGTCGAGCCCAAGCGTCAGCAGCGTCGCCGCGATCAGGATCATCACCGGCAGAAGCCCGATATAGATGCCGCCGATATCGACCGACGCCGCCTCGATGCCGCCGCCGCTCATCGAGCGCGTATCGGCCGACCAGATTTCGAGCATCAGGTTCTGAAGCGCGATCGAGACGCCGAAGGTGGCGATCAGGGAAGGCAGGGAATCCGCCGCGACCACCTTGTTGAGCACGAATTTCTGCAGGCCCCAGCCGATGACTGCCGCCAGCGGTACGAGCAGCAGAACAAGCGGCAAGGGCCCGACGCCGAAGGCGACGGAGGCCGATATGCCGATCAGCGCGAGCAGGACGACGAGGTCGCCATGGGCGATATTGACGATCCGCATGACGCCGAACATCAGCGCCATGCCGAGCGCGTATTGCGCATACATTCCGCCGAGCAGAACACCCTGTATCAATGCGTCAAGCCACGTCATGACCGGCTCCAAAATAGGCTTGCGCGATATCCGCGCGGGTAACGTTCGACGACAGGCTTTCGAGCGTGATATGGCCTTCAAGCATGCAGTAGAGGCGGTCGGAGGCGCGCTGGGCCAGCATCACGTCCTGTTCCACAAGCACGATCGACGTGCCGGTGGCGGCGATCTGCGGCAGCACCTCGTAGATCTCGCGAATGACCTTCGGCGCGAGCCCGAGCGATATCTCGTCGCAAAGCAGAAGCCGCGGCTGGGCGAGAAGCGCCCGGCCGATGGCCACCATCTGCTGCTGGCCGCCCGACAGCTTCTCGACCTGGGTCCTTCGCCTTTCCTGAAGGATCGGAAACAGCCTGTAGATGCGTTCGAGCGTCCACGTCTTTTCAGCTGCCTTTCGGGCATGGTCGACGGCGACCTTTAGATTGTCCTCGACGGACATGCCGGCAAACAGCCGCCGCCCTTCCGGCACCATGGCGATGCCGAGCTGCACCATGCGGTGCGGCGCGCCGCCGCCGACCGGGCGGTCTTCAAACAGCACCATGTCGCGACCGACGGGAAGAAGGCCCATAAGGGCGCGCAGGAAGGTCGATTTACCCGCCCCGTTCGCGCCGATCAGGGCGACGACCTCTCCCTCGGCAATGCGGAAATCGACGGAAAAAAGCGCCTGAAAGTCGCCATAACGGGCATTGAGACTTCGGGTGGAGAGAAGATCGAATGTCGTCATCATGCTTCGATCCCCATGTACACGCGCTGGACATCCGGATTGGCGATCACCTCTCTTGGCGGACCGTCGGCGATCTTTTCCCCGAAATTCAACACGAGGAGCCGGTCGGCCACCGCCATGATCGCGTTGAGCACATGTTCGATCCAGACGATCGTGATGTTGCGCTGCCTGATGCGGCGAACGAGCGCGACGAGCTGGCGCGCCTCCTCCTCGGTCAGGCCACCGGCAATCTCATCGAGCAGCAGCAGCTTCGGATCGCTCGCCAGCGCGCGCGCCAGTTCGAGCCGCTTTCTGTCGAGAAGCGTTAGCGAACCGGCGGCCAGGTTCGCCTTCGCCGCGAGGCCGCATTCCTCGAGAATGGCCGCGCAGAAGGCGTTGGCGCGGCGTTCGCTCAACGCAGCGCCGAACATGGCTGCGACCATGAGGTTCTCGAATGTGGTCATGCCCGCATAGGGCTTCGGAATCTGATAGGTGCGGCCGATGCCGCGGCGACAGCGCCGGTGCGGCGCCTCGGAACGGAGCGTTTCGCCGTTAAAGGTCAACTCCCCGGCATCCAGCGTCGCGTCGCCGCTGATCATGTTGAACAATGTGGTCTTGCCCGCACCGTTGGGGCCCAATATTCCGAGGATTTCGCCCTCGCGGACGTCGATGTTCACGCCATGGAGAACCCTCAGCGCGCCATAGGACTTGGATATCCCCGTTCCCGATAGAATCGTCTGCGCCATCGCATGCCCTTCGTCTGCATTGGAATTGTCGTCCCCGGACAGATCGCCTTCGACCTGTCCGAGGACAGTTCACGCGATCAGGACCACTTGATCGGTTGCAGCTTGGCTTCGGGCTCGATGAGCTTGCTGACGGAATTGTCGACGATCTTCAGATCGTACATCCACCTGTCGCTTTTCACCCACTGACCGCCGAAGATCGGGGTCTTGCAGATATTGGCATGCGGCCCGGCGCCGAATTTGATCGGGCCGACCAGCGTGTTGAGATCGGTCGCCTTCAGCGCGTCGCGCACCGAGGTGCGGTCCATCGGATCCTTGGCGCGTTTGAGCGTATCGATGGCAACCTCCCAGAGCGCGTGGGCATAGCCCAGCGGCTGGATCCATTGCTTCTTCATCTTGCTTTCCCAGGCATTGGCGACATCGCGGCTGACTTCGCCGGTCAGCGACGACTTGAAGGGGAAGGCCGGCGTCCACCAGACTTCCGAACTCATGCCGTTGCCGAGCGGCCCCATGGCCTCGACGCCCGAGGGAAAGAGAAGGGCCGCGGCGACCGTGACGACCTTCGGATTGAACTTCTGCTGGCTGCACTGGGTGATGAAGGTCTTCAGGTCCGACACATAGGTGATGCCGCCGACGATGTCGCAGCCGCCGCTCTTATATTGGGAAATCTGCGCGGAGAAGTCGTTCGTGCGCGGCTGGAACATACTCGGCACGATGGTCTTGAAGCCGGCTTTTTCGACCGCCGGCGGCAGTCCGTAACCGCGATTGCCCCAGGTCTCGCCATCGGCATTGCGCGGAAACAGCATGCCGACATTCCTGTTGGTTTCGAGCGACTGCCAGAGACCGACGAAGGTTGCGAGCGCATCCTCAAGCCCCCAGAAGAAATGGTAGGTCCAGTCGAACGGCTTCTTGTCGCCGCCGCGCGGCATGACGAAAGCCTGCCAGGGCGCGGCCGACGAAATGCTGGGAACGCCGTTGAGTTCCGCCTGATCGGCGGCCGAATTGATGACATCCGTCGTCGATGCCGGGATCAGAAGCTGGACATTCTCGTTCAGGATCAGTTCGCCCGCCAGTTCCGCCGATTTGTTCGGATCGGACTGGGCGTCGCGCACCAGAATATCGACCTCGTAGGTCTTGCCGTTGTTCTGGATACCGTTGGCCAGCAGCGTCTTGATGATCTCGACGGTATAGCCGTCGGATTCGCCGAAGGGCGAAAGCGGTCCCGTCAGCGGGCTGATGAAGCCCACCTTGATCTTGCCGCCGGATGCGCGTGTCAAACCGGGCATGGCGAGCGTCGCTGCGGCGGCGCCCATGGTTTTCAACGCCGTTCGACGCGAAAGCCGCGTCTGGCTTATGCCTTCCAATAGTGTATTCATGCTCTCCTCCCAAGTTTTAAAAATACCTGCATCGGCTCGTCTCCTCCACGACCCGATGCCTGACTGGATCAATCTCCGGGGCGCAGGTGCAGTCCCCCGTCGATCACCATTTGAGCGCCCGTTACGTAAGACGACGCGGGCGAGGCGAGATAAAGCGCCAGGCCCTTGATTTCCGATGTTTCGGCCACGCGATGCAGCACCGACCATTTTTCGAAGGCGGCCCGGTCCGCGACATTGCGCAGCCGTCCGCCGGCGATATTGGTGACGAAGGGGCCTGGCGCGATCGCGTTGACGAGAATGTTGTAGCGGCCGAGTTCCATCGCCGCCTGGCGCACCAGATGCGCGACCCCGGCCTTGGCCGGCATGTAGGGCGTGCCGACAATGCCGTCATTGTAGAGCGCCGCGCAGGACGAGGTGGCGATGATGCGCCCGCCGCCGGTCTGCTTCATGTAGCGCGCCGCAAGCTTGATCGTGTTGAACACGCTCGTCAGGTTGGTCGCGATCACCTTGTCCCAGTGCTTGTCTTCGAGATTGTCGATCTCGCCGTCGGGATTGCGCTCGCCTTCAGGCGTCAGGAAGCCCGGCCCCGCATCGATGCCGGCATTGGCGAAAACGATGTCGATGCTGCCGCGTTCGGCAAAGACCCGGGCAAAGGCTTCCTCCATGTTCGCCCGGTCGGTGACGTCAACGATCTGTCCCCAGACATTGCCGCCCCAGACATTGCCGCCGGCGCGGGCCAACGCGTCGAGCGTGTCGTCCAGCGCTGTGCGGTTGACGTCGAAGAGGCAGACATTGGCGCCGTTTTCGGCGAGAACTTCCGCATAGGCGCGGCCAAGCCCGCTGGCCGCCCCCGTCACGATGGCCGCCTTTCCGGCGACGTCGAACATTTCCTGCAATGACATGCGAACAATCCGTTTTCGAGCGTTTTGAATGGAAGCGTCACGCGGTCATCTGTCAAAAACCGCGACGAAACAAAGAGCCGGAGCATTGGCGAAGGGCCGGGATGCTCTCGTTTGAGGGCTGTCAGATGAACATTTCCTTGTTGATCGGAATGCCCTTCTTTTCGCAGTAGCTCGTATAGTGATCGATGAACCAGAATACGTCCGCGGTGAAATCGTACTTGCCCTGCTCGTCGTAGAATTCGATCGGCCCGTTGATCCAGAAAATCGCCTTCACGCCGTTCGGATCGTCCGAATAGAGCGTATGGTCGGTGCCCGGCAACTCGTAGACGAAATCGCCGGGACGGGCGACCCAGCTATATTCGTAATAGGCGAAGGAGCCTTCAAGCGTCAGCGCCGAGACGACGCCGCGATGGCGATGCGTGCCGATGCGGCCGCCGCCCTTGACCCAGAGAATATTGGCGACCGAATTGGTCCGCACGTCGAAACAGAAGTGCTTGATGGCAGCGCTGTCGCCGAAGGGAACCCAGGGGTTCCTGTCGTCGTCACCCGGAATATGGGCTCCTTCGCGCGCATATTTCAGGATCGTCTGATGGTGGGGCTCTTCCGGAAGCTTGACGATATGGGCCGGCTTGTTCATGGAAATCTCCTCCCGATTTTCCGTGGTTCAGCAAGTTGGAGCCAGTCTGTGTTTCGTGCCTGCCAAGGGTCAACGGGATAATCGGCGGCCGGCCGCGACTTTCGGGAAAATCCTTATAACGCACTGAAATATCTATTCATAATTCGCAGGCGCACGGCGATGAAACGGCACGCTGCGGCGCGTATTTGAATTGTGTATTTATGAAAAGATCAATTCGTGTTTATCATTTCATCAACGAGGCGGCGCAAAGACATGGGTGGTGCCGGCGCGCCGTGAACGGGAGGCGGACATGAAGATCAACGGCGGACAGGAAGCCCTTCTCGATCGGGGCGGGCGGCCCACCTTGCGCGAACTTCTCACCCATCTCGTCTTCAGTCCCGTCAATGGCGTGTTGCGCCTCGGCGATACGCGGATGGTGCTTCAAAGAACCAGCTTTCTGAGCCACCTGCGCGAAGAGATCGTGCGCAGCTATGGACGCGAGGATGCCTTCGTGTTGCTGATGCGGCTCGGCTTTCAGGCCGGCGTCGAGGATTCCCGCTTCGTCAAGGCCTCATGGCCCAATCTCGACCCCGGCGACGCCTTCACCGCCGGCACTAGGCTTCACACCGTCAGCGGCGTGACGCGCGTCGAGACGGTCCACAATGATTTCGACTTCAAGAAGGGCAAATTCTCGGGCGAATTTCTCTGGCATGAAAGCGCCGAAGCCTCCGAACACCGCAAGCATTACGGCGACGCGATCGAGCCGGTTTGCTGGTCGCTGATCGGTTACGCCTCCGGCTATGCGACCCACGCGCTGGGCAAGCTGATCGTCTACAAGGAAATCGAGTGCAAGGCGATGGGCCACAGGCATTGCCGTGTCGTCGGCAAGCCGGCCGATGCCTGGGGCGAAAGCGATCCGGATGTTCAACGCTTTCGCCGGCAGATCATGCCGCGCTATCTGAGCGAGGAAATCGCCGCGCGTCCAGTCAAGAGCAAATCCAGCCCCTCGGAAGGCGATGCATCGGCAAGATACGATCTTGCCGTCCTGTCTCCGGTCATGGACCAGATCGAAGCCTGTTCGCGCGCGCGTTTGCCCGTGCTGCTTTCGGGTCCCGTGGGCAGCGGCAAACGAATAGCCGCCAGTCAGATGGCGAGCATCGCCGCGCCCGGCGGCGCGATGCCCGAATGGACGTCGGGCCACGGATTGACCCCCGATGGCTTGCGCGGTCTTTTGTCGCCCTCCTCGACACGCTCGGGCAGACAGCCCGTGGCGCTGTTGCAGGACGTCGAGCATCTCGACGCGGCGTGTCAGGCCCTGCTTGAAAATCACCTTCGATCGCATAGCCAGGTCACCACGCAGACCTTTCTGATCGTGCTGACGGAAGCCTCGCCCGCCGCCTTCCTGTCGGATACGCGCCTGCGCCCCGCTTTGCGCCGCCTGCTTTCCATAAAGCCGGTCGTCATGCCTGCCTTGGGCGCAAGACGCGGCGATATTCCGGCGCTTGCTCTTGCCTTGGCGGATGTCGTGGCGGAAAAATTGCACCTGCCGGCGCGCGACATCGACCCCACAGCCCTGGAAAAACTGGCATCGCTGGCTCTGCCGGAAAATCTGCTGACCCTTGAGGCCGTCCTTGCCAATGCGCAAATGGCGGTTTCGCCTCTGAAACGGATCGACGCCGGCGCCATCGAAAAAGCGGCCGCCGTGTCGTCGCAAGCCGATCATCGCGATCCCGCGCTCCGGTCTCTGGCTGAAGCCGCGCTGGACGAAAAGGGCTTCGAGCTCGAAGAATTCAACCGCTTGATTTATGAGCTTGCCCTGGAGCGCGCGAACGCAAACGTGGCGAAAGCCGCGCAATCCCTGGGCTTGAGTCGAGCGCAACTGGCCTACCGCCTCAGGACCGCCGGGGCATAGGCCGCCCGATCTATATTGGCAGGGGTTTCGCGCTGATCTAGCAGTTTGGACCGCCGGGAATTGGAGTTTTCTGGCTCTGATCACCCGATACATTGATGGCTTTTCAAGCTAATCCGGCGGCACTCCGCGCTTGACTACCTAAGCCCTGCACAGTTCGAAAGGCTAGCCGCCTGATCTGAAATTGCCTCTCCACTTTTCCGAAGTAAGCCCAACCTGCCTGACATAAAACCGAAGGCGTACGCCGGGCAATCGAAGCGGCGCGATGCTGACTGCTTTACCTTCCGTCATACAGCCAAGACTTCAGTGCGACCGAAAAGCGTTCGCAAAACTGATGGCGGTCTTGCACGCAAAAGCCGATCGGACCGTCGATGCACTTTGGGCTGCAGTCGGCCAAGCTGTCACCACGTTCCTGCCGCAAGAATGCACCAACTGCTTCATATCTTTGCGGAATGGATCTGAGTAAAGTGGTGCCCCATCAAAAACCGGGCGATTCCGCGCGCTAACTTTGACATGCGTATGGCGTTCTGCCGCCTGAAATTCTCAAGTAGAAGCGACACTCTGCTAGCGATTGTTTGTGCACCGTTTTAGCCGAGCGCTTGCGCAACACGTTCAAGAATGTCGAGATAGCCCGCTGGTTGCCAAGCAGATCGGCCCATGAAAAGGCCGTCGATATGCGGCTGGGTGATCAATTCCGCACAGTTTTCCGCACTAACGCTGCCCCCGTATAGCACGGGAACCTTTACGCCTAAGACCGCCCTGGCCACGCTTGCGATCATCGCCTGGCGTTCGTTGGCAAAATCGGCTGATGCTGGGATACCGTTGACACCGATGGCCCAGACCGGCTCATAGGCTATCAGGATCGTCTTGCGCCTTTCTGCTCCTTCTAGAAATGCCAGCGCCGCTTCTACCTGCCGTTTCAATACCGCATCCGTTTGCCCTGCCATGTACTCCGCCCGAGTATCGCCTATGCAGATCAGCGGTATCAGGCCATGTCGAACGGCGGCGGCGGTTTTTCGGCCAACGGTTTCGTCGGTCTCGTTGAAGAATTCCCGCCGCTCCGAGTGGCCGAGTTCCACCAGGTCGAGGTTACAGTCCTTCAGCATCGGAGGTGAGATCTCCCCGGTCCATGCACCGGCATCTTCCCAGTGCATGTTCTGGGCTCCAACCTTGACGCTGGTCTTCATCAGGCGTTCCTTGACTTGCCGCATCGTCGTGAACGGTGGAATGACGAAACGCTGGACCCGTTCATCGCTGCCGGTATCTGTTGCCGATAACATGTCAGAGAAGGCCATCGCTTCCGCTAGAGACTTGTTCATTTTCCAGCTGGTGCCGATCCAATATGTCGCTTCGCGCATCTCTTCTCCTAAACTTTGCCGACAAGCGTCGCCACGCCACTAGCAGCGCCGCCTTCCTTTTAGTGTGACATCAGCGGTTGAAGCCGGTATCGATATAGGGCTCCCAGAATTCGACGGATTCACGAATCATATCGACGACTAGATGGTCGGTCGGTTCGCGTTCGCGGAACGACAGTTCAAGGCATATCTCGTTGTCGATGCCTCCACCACGTTCGATTGCGGCAAGCAACTTTTGAGGCGTGATACGGCCGTCAACGTTGTAAGCGGCGGTGAATGGCCAGTGGCCGCCCTTGTTCATCGAAGATTGCTTGATGTGGATGATCGGTGATTCTTTCGGGAAGGCTTCTGCCCAGGCATAAGGATCGATATCTGCCGGATTACTGGAACTGACGTCGCCATGGTCGATATCGATCATCATCTTCAGCGGGATTGCCAGATCTGATTGCACCAGACGCGTGTCCAGCGCCCGGCAGTCGGCAAGCGTATGGCCGAACTCGCGTCCGACCGACATTGGCTCCCAAAAAAGATAGTCAAGGCCGGCAGCCTTTCCATGGTCGGCTACCGCGCGCCAGCAGTCGATGGCAACCTCAATCAGCTCTTCACGGCGGAGTGGGTTGTCGTAGTCCTTTTGGGCGAAGATGGCGAATTGTGTGCCGATCCCGGAGGCACCGAGGTCGGCGCAGGCGTCAGCAAGCGTCTTGAACCAATCGACGTAGTACCGGCGCACGTCGGCATCTGGGTGGCCGAAATGATTGAGACGGCCGTAAGGCCCGGTCATGCCGGATGTCACCTTCACACCGGTGCGGGCCATTGCCTTGTTCAGAAGTCGCACATGTTTGGTAATTGTCGCTGCCGGCCATCCGGGATTGATGAATTCATGTGTCAGTTGCAAATGGCCGATCCGCATCTTCTCGGCCACGGTCTCGATCAGGTCGTCTGGCTCGGCAAAGCGATTGACGAGAGGATTAGTATTGAGCGACAGCGTGAAAGCCATAAACGAAGCCTTTTCTACCAGGTAAACGCCGGGAGTATGAAATCGGGAACGGTGTTATGCTCGGTGAACATCGCCTTGCATTGCTGTTCCGGGGTTTGCGGGAGTATCCCCGTCGTGACGAGACAGAATAGAGACCGGCCCTCCTCCCGCCCACGATGTCGTGCTCGATGCTGTCCCCGACGCAACAAATCCTGTCGGTGAGGATTCCGGCTAGATAGTCGCGCGCGGTTGCGTAAATGTCCGGAAAGGATTTGCCGATCCAGTGCACTCCACCCATGGCTTGGTAAAGCTCAGCAATACGCCCGGCGCCGAACGATGGGCCCTTCCGCGTGAGCATCACCTTTTCGGGGTTGGTGCAAAGGCAGGGTACGCCGCGCCGTGCAGCCGTCTCCAGAAGCGCACGATAATGGTCCAGTGAATATAAATCATCCTCGCTGGCGGCCAGCAGGATGACATGTGCTTCCGCGCCATTATCGACACGCCGCATCGGAAGGCAATCGATGGGTGATGTGTCACCGTCTCGGCTGATGAGCAGGCATAATTTCGGCAGCGGTTCGGGTCCTTTGCTCTCTGTGGAGAGCAGCCGCCAAGCAACTTCACCGAACGTGAAAAACCAGTTCCAGGTCGTTGCATTGAAACCCAGTTTTGCCAGCCGTTCGCTGTTCACGGCCGAACGCTTTCCGGAATTCGCTAAGACGATCACGATCTTTTCAGCTTGTCTAAGCGCTGAAGGCGTCGCCGCGGCGTCCTGATAAGGGCTGTGCCCGTCTCGCAGCATGCCGAATTGATCGATGAGAAAGGCGTCGAAACGATCGGCAATGGCGGACATGCCTGCCACGGTCTGCGGCAAGGTCATGTGACACCTGCCGTGATGGCGCCTGCCAGCCACATGTCCCCTACTCGGTGGCTGTAGATGCCGTATTCCGGGACAAACAGCGGAACGTCAGACAGCATCATTATCGTCAGCGTCGTGCCAAGCACGCTGACGCCGTCGCCCGGCCGGTGGGGCCCCGTTGCTTGAAATGAGGCGCATCCATCGGTCGTTCCTGCCACGCTGAGGGCGTTACCTGGCAGTCCGTAGGCCGCTGCGGCATCGGCGCAAATGCTGGCGGCGAGGGTGCGAGCGGGCAGGATCTCCGGCAACAGGGCGGTATCGGCATCTGTTTCAGGGATCCATCCCGGCCAGCAACGCGCAATCGGGTCATAGCCGGTATTTAGGGCGCAATTTCCGTCGGACACACCATAGAGACCACTGAAATGACCCATGATCCAGTCGGCCTGATGGATGACGCGGAACGCCTCGAATTGCCTTTGGGAAGTCGGCAGTTTCGCCAGACCAGAGGTGCCCCCGTGAACAGCGCTGTTCTGCGGTGCATGCCTGGCGATCCAGGCAAGGATGACATTATCGTCATTAGCGTCGTTATACATCATTGGCACGGCAAGAGGTTCGCCGACTGCGCTTACCGGCAGCTTGGTGCCGGAGGTTCCATCGGCAGCCAGCGCCCGGATTTTTCCAGGCTCCACTGCATCGAGCACGAGACGCAGAGCTGTTTCTACGGCTTTCCGCCAGTCAGCCGGATCGCGGTGATCCGCGGAAAAAGCCGCTAGTTTCGCAGCCCCTGACGCGACGATTGAAAAATCCGCTGGCATCGCGACCGCTCTTGCGTCGAATGTGCGGATGTCGATACCAACAACGAGAGACTCGTCATGCCGTCTCATTGAAGCGCCTCTCCGTCACGGCTGAGAGCCTGGCGATGTTTTTCCGCATCCCAGCCGAGAAGTTCGGCGTTTTCATCCTGGGTGAGATAGCGAAGCCGGGCCGCCTCTGGAATACGGAGCGTTACGTCGGATAGGCAGCGTGCCATTGCCAGCGCACCTGAGGTGATGTCCTTGCGGACAAGTACGCCCTTGCCGGGAAACATAAGCATCGGTGAGACGGCTGCGCCCTCATGGCTGGTGCGGTCCTCGATCGACGTGGCAGTTTCGGTCGGGCCGGCTATCTCCGGGGTTTTGCCGAGAAAGATCACATGGTCGGGATAGAGGCTGCCGCGGGCGGCGATGCGGCAGCTTACCAGATCGGTCGCAACGTCGTGCAGGCGTGTGTCCTCAGGCAATGTGTAGGTGCTATCGAGCGCAAGCCGCGCGAGGGCAACAAAATCGGGCGTGGGTGCCTGTCGCTTTGGCCGGGCCAGCAGTGCGGAGACGCACGCCAACAAGGCTTTTGCTTCCGCCACGGTCTCACCGGCGACGACCAGCCCATGGTTGCCGAGCACAAGCACCGACGTATCGTCACGCAGGCGCGCGGCAATCGCCTTTGCCAATGGAAGACCGGGATGGGCATAAGGCACGAAGACGTGCCGGATCCGGCCGAGTTTTTCTGCGACGATTGCCGCGCCATTGGCTTGTACGGCGGTGGCGAGCGTCTCGACGCAATGAACGTGGAGGACAACCTTCTGAGGCATCAGCGCGTGCACGGTCGTCTCGATCGAAGGCCGCAGGCCGGATGGATTACGCTCGGCGATCACGAACGTCTGCGCCTTTTCCGCTGCCGGATCATCACGCTCCAGCGCCGCAATCAGCGGCTCCAACGCCACTGGCACCATCAGATCACGCTGCCGCGCCTGCTTCAGCCATAGACCAGACGCCTTGATCCAAAGAATATCGCCTTCCTTGATCGACGTATTTCCGCCAGCACCCTGTACAAGGTGCGGATCGGCACCTAAGGCTGCAGAAACATCCAGAAGGGCCTCGAACTCCGCGCTTTTCACCGCCACGTCACGCTTTCTCCGAATAATCGTTAAACCAGGCAAGGAATGCCAGCCGCTGGGACGGCGTCATCTGCAATCCGTGTTTGGTGCGGCGTTCGAGAATGTCGTCTGCAGACCTTGCCCATTCGGTTTGCATGAGGAACTGCGCTTCGCGCTCTCGAAAAAGCGGTGTGAAGGCGAGGCCAAGGTCCTCGACGCCGCCTGCCTTGCCGATCAGCGCGTGCAGACGCGTGCCGTAGAGTCGTGCATAATGCTTGGCGAGATCAGTCGGTAACCAAGCATATCGTACTTTGATGTCACTGAGAAACTTGTCGAAATCCGCATCGAGCATGTCGCCGCCCGGCAAAGGTGCAGAACCGGTCCATGCCGCCCTCATTTTAGGAAAAAAGGGGCTCAGCCGCTCCAGCGCATGCTCCGAAAGCTTGCGGAAAGTGGTGATCTTACCGCCGAAAACGGACAGAAGAGGCGTCCGTCCGTCGTCCTCGTCGATCTCGAAAATGTAATCGCGCGTCACGGCGGACGGGTTTGCCGCATTGTCGTCATAGAGCGGCCGTACGCCGGAAAAGCTGTGAACGATATCGGCCTGCGTCAGCTGCTGCTTGAAGTACCGGTTCACCGACGTGATCAAATAGGCAATTTCGTTGCCATCGGCAGCGGCGTCTTCCGGGCGGCCCTCATAGGGAATGTCGGTTGTTCCGATCAGGGCCAGATCGTTCTGGTAAGGGTTGATGAATATCACCCGCCTGTCCGGGTTCTGCACCAGGTAGGCCTGTCGCCCTTCCCAGAATTTCGGCACAATAATGTGGCTGCCTTTGACCAGGCGAACGCTGCGGCTTGAATTCAGTCCCGCGACACGGCCGATAATGTCGTTTACCCAGGGACCCGCCGTGTTGACGACCCCGCGCGCCGTGGCTTCGCTTTTCGCCCCTGTTAACGTATCGGTCATCTCGATCGTCCAGAGATCGCCGGTGCGGTGGATTGACGAGCAGGCGGTGCGGGTCATGATCGTCGCGCCGCGCTGATGTGCATCCAATACGTTGAGCAACACCAGGCGGGCATCGTCTACCCAGCAATCGGAATATTCGAAAGCCGTGCGATACTCTGGTTTTAGTGCGGCGCCTTCGGGGGCCTGCGCCAGATTGAGCACACGAGTCCCCGGCAGTCGCTTGCGCCCACCCAGATGATCGTAGAGGAACAGGCCAAGACGCACCAGCCAGGCGGGCCGGTCCTGCGGATTGTGCGGCAAGACGAACCGCATCGGCCAGATGATGTGCGGCGCTGACTGCAGCAGCACCTCACGCTCGATCAGAGCTTCACGGACCAGACGAAACTCGTAATATTCCAGGTAACGCAAGCCGCCATGCACGAGCTTTCCGGACCGCGAGCTGGTGCCCTGCGCCAGATCGTCCTTTTCGCACAGCAGGACGGAAAGGCCGCGGCCGGTCGCATCGCGGGCGATCCCGGCGCCGTTGACGCCGCCGCCGATGACAAAAAGGTCATATATAACGGGTTCAGGGTGCACAGCCATCTCTCCTCAACAGGGGTTGAGCGGCGGTTCACCGGCAATGTAGCGGCGCACCTCTTCGGCTGCCAGCTCCGCAGCATAGGTCACCGTCTGCACCGAGGCGCCTGCGATGTGTGGCGTCAACGTGACATTAGGAAGTTGCAACAGCGGCCAATCCGCCGGTACAGGCTCGACACCAAAGGTCTCCAGCATGGCGCTGGAAAGGTGACCGCTTGTCAGCGCCACGTAGAGGGCATCGTAATCACAGAGTGGCCCGCGGGCGGTGTTGACGAAGATTGCCCCGGGTTTCATCTGCGCGAATGTCGAGGCATTCATCATGCCTTTTGTTTCCTCAGTCACACGCGGATGCAAGGT
Source organism: Agrobacterium sp. DKPNP3 (assembly GCF_052686535.1). NCBI lineage: Bacteria > Pseudomonadati > Pseudomonadota > Alphaproteobacteria > Hyphomicrobiales > Rhizobiaceae > Agrobacterium > Agrobacterium sp. DKPNP3. Next base: position 15,660 of record NZ_JBQYSN010000054.1, read on the forward strand.
CACGACGTCGGAGCGCGACAGGAGGTCGCTTAATCCCACCTGCTCGACGCCACCGTTCAGATCGTCTGCACTCAATTGGACGTAGGGATCGTGGACAATCACCTTGCAGCCGAAGGCGCGAAGCAGACGTACCACCCTGGTGCCGATATTGCCGTATCCGATGACGCCTACCGTCATCTCGCTGAGCTCCCGGCCCGTCCGGTCGGCGCGATAGAGGTCGCCGCGCCATTCACCTTTGCGCAAGGCTTCATGGCCCACACGGATCAGCCGTGTCTCAGCCAGGATCGCGCCGATGGTGAATTCGGCCACGGCGCTTGCGTTGCGGCCGGGCGTGTTAACGACGCGCACGCCGGCAGCGCGCGCCGCCGCCATGTCGATGTTGACCGGGCCGCCACGCGAAACGGCAACCAGCCTGAGATCAGGCAATTGGCCAAACATCCACGCCGAAAGTGGCGCAAGTTGCGTAACGACGATTTCCGCATCGCCGATGAATTCCACGATCTCGTCGGCATTGCCCATATATTCCTTGAGGCCGTCCATCCCTTCAATGGCGTAACCATGTTGCATTGGTTCGTCCGGCCAGGGCTGTTCGACGGCGCGTATGTCATGTCCCTCTCCGCAGGCGGCAGCGATCTTGTCACGAAAAATCTCGGGACGCATGAACCGGTCGCCTATGATGGCTATCTTTTTCATTTCGTCAGTCCTCATGATAGGGTGGGCCTGTGGGCAGTTTCAGCGTGAGAGTGCCAAACCGGGCGCAATGCTACCCACGATTGCCTGTAGACGGGAAAGACAGCATCGAAATAGCGGATCGTGTCCGAGTCCGGCTGTTCCGGCGGCCGCTGAAAGGGCGTAACCCAGTCGCGGACGCAATTTTCCATCGTCTCGTAAATACCGAGCGAAACGGCAGCAATCGTCGCCGCGCCTGCAGCGCCGGCCTCTTCCCGTTCGCTCGTCTGGATACTGGCGCCGAGGGCGCCACCCAGTATGCCCCGCAGCGAAGCGCTGCGGGAAGCTCCGCCGGTCAGGCGCACCCGTGCCGGCAACGCGCCCATCTGCGTATAGCAATCCCGTGATGCCAAGGCGAGGCCGTTGAAGACCGCGCGCACCATATCGCCGAAACCGTGGCCCATTGAAAGGCCGATAAGCGAGGCAAAGGCCGAGGCATCGACGAAAGGCCCACGCTCTCCGGCCTCGGAAATATAGGGGTGGAAAATCGGCGGGCTGGAGCCTGCTTTTTTAAGCCAGCCTTCAAGATGGGCGAGCAGTTCCGACTTGCTTTGTTCGATGCCGGCTCCCTGAAACACACTGCCGGCGACACCGAGAATCCAGTCGACGTTCAGTGTTGCCGCCATATTCGATTGCATCTGTGCGTAGATACCGCTCACGGGCATGCACATTGTGTAGCCGGTATGGTCAGGATTGAGCTGCACGTCGCCGGGGCCATTGGCAAGTCTCATATGCATGCCGGTCGATCCTATGATCGAGCATCCGGCGTCGGTTCCGGGTTCGTAGAGACCCGCACCAAGGGCCGTGCAGGCAACGTCTACGTAGCCGAGGACAACGGGCGTGCCTTCCGGCAAGCCGCAGAGACGGGCAGCTTCCGTACTCAGCCCATGGTGTTCGACAGCACCATCGATGATGTCGGGCAGCAGATATTTCAGTCTTTCAAGACCCAGAAAACGGATGACCTCGTCGCTATAGTCGCGCCGCCGAAAGTCACCGAAAGTGAAGCAGGCTTCGGAGGGATCAGTCGCACGCCTGCCGGTCAGCTTGAAATAGAGCCAGTCCTTGCAGTGGAACGCGGTGGTCGCCCCGGCCAGCATTTCGGGCGCGTTGTCGGTCATCCAACGCAATTGCGGTCCCTGCTGGCACGCGGCGAGGCCACTGCCGGTGCTGCGAAAGCGGTCTAAATCCCCACTGTCGCCACGTAGCCTTTCGACCGTTTCGCCAGCGCGGGCATCAAGCCACAGCCATCCCTTGCCGACCGGTTCACCCTGCCTGTCGATCAGCCAGGTGCCGTCACCCTGTCCCGTGACGGCAATGCCAGCGACACGGCTGGCAAGATCGTCAATCTTGTTGGAGAGTTCAGCAAGCGTGTGAGCGGTATCGGCCCATGTCCGTCGAAGGTCCTGCACCGAACCTTGCCGTCCCACCGCGGCATAATGGTTGGGAGTGGCGCAAGCGGCAAGCGGCCGTCCCTTGAGATCGAAGGCAACGGACTTTATCACTGAAGTGCCGGCATCGATGCCGATCAGCACGTCGCGCATCAGGCAAGCTCCTTCCCGTGGGAAATTGCCCTTCCGGTTTCGCTATCGAAGACATGCAGGCTTGAGGGGTCGAGATGGATGCGGATTTCCTCTCCAACGGCAAGACGTGTCCGGTCGTGTTCGACCAGGACGACGGTGGCACCGACAAAATCTGCTGCGATATGTGTCTGGTCGCCAAGCCACTGGTTGACAGCCACTCGCGCCTTGACGCCATCGACACTGCGCCGCACAGAATAGGGTCTAATGCCGAGCACCACCTTACGCCGTCTGATCAGCTCTTGCCTGAGTTCCGGCGAAAACGCGGCAATCTGGTAATCAAGTCTGACACCTTCGCTGAGCTCGAAGGACAGGTGATCGTCACCCCCGCTGATGCTTGCCTCGAAGACGTTCATCGGAGGCTCGCCGACGAAGGTGCCTGTGAACAGGTTGGCAGGACGTTCCTTGATCTTTTGCGGCGTTTCGAATTGTTGCAGCACGCCGCCTTCCATGACGGCAATACGGTCGGCGAGCGCATTGGCCTCCGTCTGGTCGTGTGTGACGAGGATCGCCGTCAGACCGCGTTCCTTGATGTAATGTTTGATGCGGCCGCGCAGTACGGCGCGCAGTTGCGGCTCCAGCTGCCCCATCGGTTCATCCAGCAAATGCAAATTGGCATCGCGGATAAGCGCTCGGCCGAGAGAAGCACGCTGTTGCTGGCCGCCGGAAATCGAGCTCGGGTAACAGCCGAGAATATCTTCGATCTCCAGGAGCTTGGCGATATAGGTGACTTTTTCGTGGACTTGGGCTTGTGACAGACGCTTGGCCTTGAGCGCAAAAGCAATGTTTTCATACACGGTCAACGGCGGATAAAGTGAATATCCTTCGAATGCCATCGCGACGTTTCTTTTTACAGGCGGCAAGAGATGGACCTGCTGTCCGGCAAGGGCAATCGTACCGTCCGACACCGGTTCGAAGCCCGCGATCATGCGCAGGGTAGACGTCTTTCCACAGCCGGAAGAACCGAGCAGGGCGATAATCTCGCCCTTTTGGACATTCATCGAAAGATTTTTGACCGCGTGTAGACCATAGCCTTTGGGTCCATAGAATTTGTCGACATTCTTGATCAGCAGTGCCGTGTCGTTCATGCCGCCTCTCCGTTGCGATTGGTTATCGCCACAGGCGATGTGATGCGCACGCCGCTTTCCTTGTCGAAGAGGAAAGCGGCATCGCCGTTGACGACAATCGCTGCCGGGCCGGAAGACCGACCAGGCGTCCCGGCTGGCCGCGAAAGCAAGATTTCCCGGCCTCTCGCCGTCAACAACAGGGTCACTGTCTTTTCGTTGAGAGGCGTCTCGGCCTCCACCGTCACCGGAATGGCGCCCGGAGCGGAAGGCTCAGCGAAGACGATGGTCTCCGGCCGTAGGCCGAGAACGCATTCCCTACCGACCACACTTACCGGCATCGAAGGCAAGGGTATTCTGACATTTGAAAGCTCTACATAGACGCCGGAGGCATCCAATTTAGGGATCACGGCGAGGAGATTGATGGTGGGGTCGCCGAATAGCCTCGCAATCTCGATGTCTGCCGGAGAATTATAAATATCTTCAGGCGTGCCGATCTGCCGGATGTTGCCCTTCGACATGACGGCGATGCGATCGCCAAGCGCCATCGCCTCCTTGTAGTCCTGGGTGACGTAGACGACCGTCGCGCCTTGCTGGGCAAGCAAGCGCGGCAGTTCAAGACGCATCTCGAAACGCAGCTTGGCATCGACGTTGCGCAGCGGGTCGTCCAAAAGCAGCAGCGGCGGAGAGCCGGCGAGCGCGCGAGCCAACGCCGTGCGCTGCTTCTGGCCGTTCGACAAAGCCTTCGGACGATGACCGAGCACATGGTCTATCTTGAGAAGCTTCGCCACCTTCTCCACGCCGTCGCGGATTTCTGACGTCGAGCGTCGATTCGCCGCCAGCGGACTGGCGATGTTGTCAAAGGCTGTCATATGCGGAAAGAGTGCGAAGTTCTGGAAAGCCATGCCGACACCGCGGTGTTCGGCATCGACCTCGGCCATTTCCTCACCACCGATGAGGATCCCGCCAGCATCCGGCTCGATGACGCCAGAAATGAGGCGCAGCAGAACAGTCTTGCCCGCTCCGGACGGCCCGAAAAGCACGAGGGTCTCGCCGGAAGCGACTTCGAGGGTCAGGTCGTTGATTACGGCTTGGTTTTTATAACGCTTGGTAATGTTTTGAAGTTGCAGCGTGGTCATGATTACCCCTTCACCGCGCCCAGCGACAGACCTTCAACAAGGTAACGCTGGGCATAGAGTGCTAGCGCCAGCGTCGGCGCGATCGACAGAACGATGGCGGCGGCAATCTGGCCATACTGGATCCCGGAAGAGGTGACGAAGGCAAGCGCCCCGACCGTCACCGGTTGTTTGGACGCAGATGCCAGCACCAGCGCGAAGATGAAATTGTTCCAGGCAAAGATGAAAGCAAGCAGACCGGCAGCGGCGATACCTGGCCCGGCGAGCGGCAGCGCGATCTTGCGGAAAGTGGCGAACCAGGAATTGCCGGCAATGCGGTAGGCATATTCGACATCGGCCGAAATATCTTCGAAATATCCCCGTACGATCCAAAGTATAAGCGGCAGGCAGATCAGCTGGTAGACCCAGATAAGGCCAATATAGGTATCGGAAAGCCCGAGCCATTGAAAATACTGAGTGAGAGGCAGGAGTACCAGGAGCGGAGGTGCAAAACGGAAGGAGAGCAGCGTGAAGGCAATGTCCTCCGAACCGCGAAACTTGTGCCGAGCGAAGGCATATGCCGCCGGAACGCCGAGCATTAGCGATACGGCAACGGATGCCGCCGAGAGAAAAACCGAGTTGCCAAGATTACCCATGAAAGCAATGTCGAGCGTCCCGGCAGCTGACGTCAGCTTTCCGGTAATCAGTGCGTTGTAGTTTGACAGCGTGGGTGTGAAGGCGAGCGATGGTGGGATTTGCAGGATCGTTTCGTTCGTCTGGAACGACATCATGAAGATCCAGAAGATCGGGAACATGAAGAAGAGGATGATGAGCGTCAGCGCGATACCGCGTAAAACTTTTGCGAGCGTGGATGTGTTTTCCATGGTTTCCTCCTCAGGCTTCGCCACGTGCCCGCTCGCGCAGGCGTAGCCAGTTCTTGATAAAGACATTGGAGAGAACGTAGGTGATCGCCCACAGAATAATCAGAAGCGCTGCAGAGCGGCCGACATTGGTGGACTGGAAAAAGTTGAGATAAGCCTCGACCTGGAACACGGTCAGCGTATCGCCCGGCCCGCCCTGGGTCATCGCATAGATGATGTCGAACTGCTGTATGGAGTCGAGCAGGCGAAACAGCGTCGCCGTCAGGATGTAAGGCGTCAACATTGGCAGGGTGATGCGGAAAAACACGAATGTATGCGGCACGCCGTCCAGGGCAGCAGCCTCGAAGGGCTGGGTCGGCAGCGAGCGCAGGCCTGCCAGCAGCAGGATCATGATGAAAGGCGTGTAGACCCAAATATCGACCAGTACCACCGTGAGTAATGCGGTGTCGGGGGACGAGGCCCAGCGGAAATTTTCGAGTCCGATGAGCCCTGCGAGGTAGCTGAGAATACCGAAGCCCGGATTGGTCATCAGCTTCCACATCAGCGCGGCCAGCGCCGGAGCGATCATCAACGGCATCAAAAGCATGATCGAGACAAAGTTATTGAAGGTCGACCGCTTCTGCAAAAGCAATGCTATGCCGAGACCGAGCAGCAACTCGAACACCACCGTCAGGCCGGCGTAAGTAAGCGACACCCGTAGCGTGTCCCAGAAGCTCTGATCGGTGAAGAAATTCAGATAGTTTTCACCCCAGTTGAGTTGCCGCGCCCATGGCTGGCTCAGGCGATAACGCTGAAGGGAGTTGATGAACGCTGTAAAAAATGGGATCAGAATGCCGATGCAGACCAGCAGCGCCGGGAGGCTGAGTACATAGGGAAGAGCCCTCTTGCTGATCCTGAAACCGCTTGACGCCTTGCGCGCCGTTGCCACAGAAGCCATGGTCCAGCTCCTTCCGGATATCTGGGTGAATGAAATGATAAAGGGGATGCGCGCGACCGTTCAGCACGCCTGACAGACGGACGGACGGACGGGTACGCGGCATTTTGCCCTGCACCCGCCAGCCGGAGACATCAACCGAGACCGGCTTCCTTCAGCTGGCCGTTAATGCTTTCAACCAGCCGGTCGAGCCCTTCATCCACCGGGACTTCCTTGGCCACCATCTTCTGGAGGGTGGCCGCCCATTCGGTGGTAACGTCAAAGAAGAGAGGCTGTGCCGTGAACTTGATCGATGCGCCCGGAGCCGAGACGTTGAACATGTCCACATAACCCGGATAGCTCTTGTTGAGCCTCTCCGTGAAGGCTGGGTCTTTCCAGACCGACTGGCGGACGGGGTTGACGAAGTCCATCTTGGTCGCGCCAAAAATGGCATGCTCAAGTCCCGAGGCCCACTGCAGGAAGTACCATGCGGCATCCTTGTCCTTGGCAAAGTTGGACATGGCCAGCGACCAGATCCATATGTTCGGCGTCGGGCTCTGCGCGTCGGGATTGGCGGCAAAACCGGCATAGGCCAGTTCTCCCTTCATCTTGTTATCGCCGCCATTCATGAAATAGCCGAGGATGTCTGCGTCATAGATCATTGCCGAGGCGCCAGCACCGAGATCGGTGCCCACCTGATACCAGGTATATGTCGACCAGTCCTTCGGACCGCTCTCCTGGATCATCTGCACCCATTTCGCATGAAAGGCCTTGGATTCCTTGGTATTCATCGCCGCGGAAAGTTTGCCGTCGCTGGAGACGTTGAGGTCCTTCTGGCCAAAGTTGACGTAACCCGAGAGAAAGCCAGGGTGGATCGTCGCCCACGAGCGCGAACCGCGGACGCCGATGCCGTAGATGCCGCCAATATCCTTTTTAAGCTTCGCAGACGTCTCCAAGAGCTCATCGAGATGTTTCGGAACGGTTACGCCGGCTTTATCGAACATCTTTTTGTTGTAGGTGAGATTGTTCTGTTCGAAGCCCCACGGAATGCACCATTGCTTGGCGTCGTCCGAGCCGAGTGCGCCACCGGGTTTGCCGTTCCACGCACATGAGTTCTTCACGCCGGGCAGGAAGTCGTCCCATGCGTATTTCGGGTTTGTCTTGGCGGGATCGTTGATCCACTCCTTAAGGTCGGTGATCCAGCCGGCAGGGCCGTAGGTCCATGTCATATAGGCGCCGGTCATGAAGGCATCGTATTCCGAAGAGCCGGACGACAGCGCTGCCGTCACCTTGTCGAAATAGACATCTTCCGGGAAAACGTCATAGGTCACATTCATGCCTGTCAGGTCTTTGAATGCCTGAAGGTTGGCGATCATTGCATCGGCGTAAGGGTGTTTGTTGAGCAGCAGTTTCAGAGATTTGCCGGAATGCACCTTCCAGTCGAAATCCGCAGCGAGCGCCTCTGTCGACATCATGTTGAAAAGAGTGCCAGCAGAACCGGCGGTCATGCCCAATGCCCCCAGCCCCCTCAACAGGGCGCGGCGATCCACCTGTCTACGCAGGAACGCGCCGATGAGGTCTTTTTCCTTCTCATACATTGTGTTCTCCTCCTCTACACGGGTATCAAAAAGCTGTCTTAAGCACCGGATATCTGACCGGTCAGTCCTCCTCAAAATCGTGATATGCCCTGCCCTCCATGCTCAGCAGTCACGAATTATTTCTTTTGATCGACACTCACCAGAGCCCTGGCTGTGCGCTCATCCGTGATCAGGCCGCTGAGAAAACGGCTTTCCAGCACGGAAAAAATGGCTTTGGTTTTGCCTTTGCCGGCAGCGACGGCAACTGTCCGGCGATCGCGCAGCTCATCTCGGCCGAGGGTAAAGGTCCGGTTAGAGAGCGCCGTTTCGATAGGCTGCCCTCGATCGTCGAAGAAATGGCCGAGCAGTTCGCCAACGGCACCGCTGTTGCGGATGTCATCGATCTCGCTGGTTTCGATCATGCCAGTGAACACGAGCGAGGCTTCGCGCTCGGTGGTGCCGATACCGACGAACAGCAGATCGGCGCTTTTGGCGAGCTGGAATACGTCAGATACGCCACGTTGATTGAACAACACATCACGATCTTCGACCGTATTGGCGAAGAAAGGCACCGGCATGACATAGGCTTCTCCCGCAACGCGGTCCGCCAGCCTATGGATCACATCATGCGGGTTGGCAGAGAATTTTCGCGTCAGACCACCAAGCAGTGAGACGAAGCGCGTCCGGCCCGCAGTCATGCGCGGTAGATATTCGACACAGGCGCTAAGCGTGCGACCATGGCCAACGCCAATGAGCATATCTTCGCCGCGTTCGATTTCCCGCTTGAGGAATTGTGCGCCGGCGATGCCGAGTGCACGCAACGGTAGATCGGCGTCGTCGAATTCCGGCACGACTTCACAATAATTGAGGCCGAAACGTTCGCAAAGGGCCTGCTCGAGGGCCACGCATTCCGAAACTTCACCGTCGATATAAACCTTCACCAGGCCGTCCTGGTTTGCTTTCATAATAAGGCGGTGGGCTTTCAGTGAGGTGAGACCAAGACGCTTGGCAACCTCAGCCTGGGTAAGGCCGCCCGCATAATGCAGCCATGCCGCCCGCGTTGCCATGCTCGCCTCGTCCTCACGCAAAGTGCCACCAATTCCTGCCATCATAGTTTTGCCTGCATGATAATTTTATCAACGTATGAAAAAATTGTCACAGCCCGGACAGCGTGTCAATAGTGGAGTGAACCACTCGGACTCAAACTCTGGACAAAATGAGCCACCTGCGATTGACGCCCGCAAAGTGAATCCGTTTTTCATTGACTAAGCTGGAGGCGCTGGCTCCAAAACCGGCTCAGTTCTACCTGTACACCAACAGCATATTAAGTCTCACGAAGCGTGGGATTTGAATGTGGGATGCTCGGCCATGACCGACCGAGATCCTCTTTACCCCGCGCCATCGTTTTCCCGTCTGAACCAAAGCTCCTGCCGTGTTGCTTTAATTCCCGGAGAGGGGTTTCAAGAAATCTGCACAGCGAGGATAACTGGAATCTCTGCCTGACGTCCGCTAGATACCGTGAAAAGGCGATCGCGCCGAAACCAAAGCCAGACTCTCGAAGCAAAGGTCGTTCGCCGCCACCCGTGCTCCGCTACGGCGCTTGCCAGGACGACGTGACCTGCGGTGTTATGCAGAGCGTCAAACTTCCGCACCGACGAAGCCAATTCGTCACCTTGAACTTTAACTTCCTGATACAACGGCAACGGAAAGCATCGTGTTTGAACGGCGGGTGGGGACCGATTATCGGGATGGCCTCGCATGTACGATAACCAGTTGAACGATCCCTGCACCAATGCCAATAACCAATAGAGTTGGCGACGGGCCCTTCGCCTGCTTGATCGCATCTCAAGCCGATTAAACTTTTAAAAGGACGCGATCATCCGCGTCGAAGTGATGCGCGCGATCGTGGCTTGGCGTCGCGAAAACGACGTCGTCCGGCTCGTAGCGGTGGTCTGCGAACAATCGAACCGTTAAAAGTCCCACGGTTTCACTGTCGACATACACTACGGTGTCGGCACCAAGATGTTCAACATGAACAACTTTTCCGCGCCAATCTCCTTTGTCGTGCGACAATTCGATATGTTCGGGCCGGATTCCAATCGTCGCGACTTTCTCGCTGACGACAATACCGGCCGCCTTTCCGGCCTTGATGAAATTCATCCGCGGCGATCCGATGAAGCCGGCAACGAAGATGTTGGCGGGCCTGTTGTACAGTTCCATGGGTGAACCGACCTGCTCGATCTGTCCGGCATTGAGCACGACAATCTTGTCAGCCAAGGTCATCGCCTCAACCTGATCATGCGTAACGTAGATCATGGTCGCCTTGAGGCGACGGTGCAATGCGGCAATCTCAAGCCGCGTCTGGACGCGTAGTGCCGCATCCAGGTTCGAGAGCGGTTCGTCAAACAGGAAGAGTTTAGGCTCTCGTACGATGGCGCGGCCAATGGCAACGCGCTGACGTTGGCCCCCGGACAATTCTGAGGGACGACGGGCAAGATAGGAACCAAGTGACAACATCGCCGACGCGTCAGCAACGCGTTTTTCAATTTCTGACTTGTCAGTCCCCGCTTGCCGCAGTCCAAGAGCCATGTTTTCCTTGACCGTCAGATGCGGGTATAGGGCGTAGGATTGAAAAACCATGGCAATCCCACGCTTGGCCGGCGGAACGCCTGCGACCTCCTTGCCGTCGATCTTGATCGAGCCGGAGGTTAGATCCTCAAGACCGGCAATCGATCGCAACAATGTCGACTTGCCGCAACCAGATGGCCCGACAAAGATAACGAATTCGCCATCCTTGACGTCGAGGTCGATACCCTTCAACACCTCAAGGTTCCCATATGCCTTACGGATGGAGCTTAAATGTAACGAACCCACTCGCTTATTCCTTTAGGAGCTCAATCAACAGCGTTTCCACTTTTCCCGGAACGCTCTCACTCGTTATTTTCACGCTGCTTTTACCGGAAATATTTCAGATCGCTTTGGTTACTCCTTGAATCGCTGAATCTATCTAATTGTTTGTTTTGCAATGATTTTAAAGAAAGCCGCGTCACGCTTGCCTCAAAACGCTCTAGAGCCGGACCGGTTTGCCAAACCTTATGCTTTTATCGGCGGCAAGGCATATCCTCAGGGACTGAATTGCATCGTCTATGTGGCGGCTGAGATCCATGTCCTGGCGAATGGCCTCCAGTACGTAGGCCTGTTCGCGGTCGCACAGCTCCTGATGACCCGGCTCGCCGGCCATCGTCATGTCCTGATCAGCTTTAATGAACTTCCCGTCGAGGCCGGTCGCCGCGCTGTGCAGGCGGATGACCGACGTCCTGGTATGCGTATCGATATCGTCGGACTTGGCGTTCGGATCCATGACGATCGACACCGCGCCGTTCGGCGACATCACATCCTTCACGAAGAACGCCGTTTCCGAAATCATCGGTCCCCAGCTGGCTTCGTACCAACCGACCGAGCCGTCTTCGAAAATCACCTGCAGGTGGCCGTAATTATACATGTCCGCGGCGATCTCGTTCGAAAGGCGCAGGCCCATTCCCCGAACCTCGACCGGCTTCGCATCGGTGATCTGGCACATGACGTCGACATAATGGACGCCACAATCGACGATCGGCGGCGTCGTGTTCATCAACGACTTGTGCGTTTCCCAGGTCGCGCCGCTGGACTGCTGGTTGAGATTCATGCGGAAGACATAGGGCCCCCCCAGCTTGCGTGCTTCCCCGATCAGCGTGATCCAGGACGGATGATGGCGCAGGATATAGCCGATCACCAGCTTCTTGCCGGCTTTCGACGCCGCCGTGACGACGCGCTGCGCATCGGCAACGGTCGTTGCCAGCGGCTTTTCGACAAAAACATGGCAGCCCGCCTCGAAAGCAGCAACAGCGTAATCGGCGTGACTGTCGGAATACGTGTTGATCGAACAAAGATCCGGCTTCAACTCGGCGAGCGCCGTCATGAAATTGGCATGGATCGTGTACTGCTCCAGCTCGGGGGCGATCTTGCTCGGCTTGGAACGGTTGACGAGACCGACGATCTCGTAGCCCGGATTGTTGTGATAGGCGAGCGCATGACTTCGGCCCATGTTGCCGAGACCCACCACAAGAACGCGGATCGGTTTTTCGACAATGCTCATTTGACTGCTCCTGCCGTGATGCCGCGGATCAACTGTCGCGAGAAAATGACATAAAGAATAAGGATCGGCATGATCGCCAGCGACAGTGCTGCGAGCACCGCGTTCCAGTTCGTCACGAACTGGCCGATAAAGATCTGCGAGCCGAGTGTGATCGTCTTTGTTGCCTCGGAGGGCGCGAGGATCAGCGGGAACCAGAGATCATTCCATATTGGGATCATCGTGAACACGGCAACCGTCGCCAGGGCAGGCCGTACCAGCGGCAGCACCAGTCGAAAGAAGATCGCGTATTCCGACAGGCCATCGATGCGCCCGGCATTCTTCAAGTCGTCGGAAACGTTGTGCATGAATTCCGACAGAATGAAGATCGCGAGCGGAATGCCTTGCGCTGTATAGACGAGAACAAGCGCCGTCAGGGAATTTACCAATCCCGCCGCAGCCATGTCCTGCAGGATCGCCACGGTCCCGAGCCTGATCGGAATCATGATGCCGATTGCCATATAAAGACCAACGAGCGTGTTGCCGCGGAAGCGGTACTCCGAAAGCGCGAAGGCCGCCATGGCGCCAAACAGCAGGACTAGGAAGATCGACACGATGGCAACGATGAAGCTGTTCTGGAAATAGAGCGCGAAATCGCCCTGTCCCAGGACCGTCTGGTAACCGACCAGGCTGAAGGTTGACGATGTCGGCACCTGCATCGGCGTGCGGAAGATCGCATTGCGGTCCTTAAAAGAATTGATGATTGTCAGAAAAACCGGGAAGATCGCGATCAACGTGTATGCCATGAGCGCCAGATGAACCAGGAGGGCGCGGATAGGGTAAGTGCGGGCCTTGCCGGACATCGTTGGCCCTTCAGAATTTGTAGCGGCGCATGCGGCGCTGGATGGCAAAAAGATAGAAGGACACTCCGGCGAGAATGATCAGGAACATGACCGTCGCGATGGTCGCCCCCATTGAGCGATCGCCAAGCTGCAACTGAAAGCCGAAGAAGGTGCGATAGAGAAGCGTTCCCAGGATATCGGTGGACATGTCAGGTCCTGCAAGCGCGCCCTGGACGGTATAAATGAGGTCGAAGGCGTTAAAGTTGCCCACGAAGGTGAGAATCGACACGATCCCGATCGCCGGCAGGATAAGCGGAAGCTTGATCTTCCAGAATTGACTCCAACCCGTAATGCCGTCCATTTCGGCGGCCTCGATAACTTCATCGGGGATACTCAGAAGTGCTGCATAGATCACCATCATCGGGATGCCTACATATTGCCAGTTCGAGATCAAAGACACCGCAAGCAACGCCGGGCCGGATTGTCCGAGCCACGGGGCGAAGAACGATTTCAGCCCGATCAAGCTCATCAGCCAGGGCGCAACGCCCCAGATCGGGGAGAGGATGAGCTTCCAGATAAAACCGACGATGACGAACGAAAGCAGTGTCGGAAGAAAAATCGCGGTGCGATAGAAGGCCGCGAAACGCAAGCGAGGTGTGGACAGGAGCGCCGCCAGCGCGATGCCGACAGGGTTCTGGATCCCCATATGAACAGCAAAGAACACGAGATTGTTGCGCAATGCATTCCAAAAGTCGTGCGCCCAGCGGCTTTCCCCAAAAAGCGTGGCGTAATTCTTCAGACCAACGAAGGCCGGTGCGCCGTCAACCGTATTGTAGAACGAAAGCCGAAGCGTTTCGATCAACGGCAGAATCATGATCGCCGTGTACACCAGGAAGGCCGGCAACAGAAAAATGACGATGTGCCATCTGACGGGGCGCCTGATCGCGGGGGATTTCGATATGACCCGGGTATCGTTCATCATCAACGCCTCAATGTTATATTGTGTACGGGATGCAGACCGCGCCACATCGGCGGTGGCGCTGTCCACATGTTCCCGTAAACGATGCCAATCGCCCCTCGCGCAGAGGGGTTACATGTCACACCGGACGTTGGTCACTTCGCAGGCTTATACCAGCTGTCGAGGCCCTTTTGGAGCTTCTCGGCGGCAACCTGGGGGGTATCGGTGCCGTTGATGACATTGGCCGATTCCACCCAGGTCGCGTTTTCGAGATTCGGCGTGCCGCGCGACAGGATCTGATAGGTCGAACGGACGGTCGACTTGTACGGGCCGCGCCAGGAAACAAATTCCTGGGCGAGCGGATCGCTCATCTTGACCGGGCTTGAATTCAGGCTGAAAAAGCCCGGCAGGGAGTTCGCATAGATATCCGCGAACTCAGGCGAGGCGACCCAGGTGAGAAATTTTTTGGCTTCTTCCCGAGATGCACTCTTGGCGTTCAGGCCGATAGCGATATCCGGATGGTCGGAGATGTAGCCCTGGTCGCCAGCCTTGGCAACCGGCGGCGGGAAGGCGCCCATCTTGAACTGGGCCTGGCTGTTGAACAGCGCGATTTCCCAGGAGCCGGCCGGATAGATGGCGGCGCGGCCGAGCGTGAAGAGGTTTTGGCTGTCTGAGTAGGTCTGGGCTTCAAAACCGTCACCGAGATAGGGCTTCCACTTGGCCAGCTTTTCATACGGCTTGACCCAGGCGGCGTCGGTGAGCTTTTGCTTGCCGGAGATCAGAGCGGCACGGCCTTCCTCACCCTTCCAATAGTTCGGTCCGATATTCTGGTAGCCCATGGTTGCGGCTTCCCAGAGGTCCTTCGTGCCCATGGCGAGCGGTATGTAAGTGCCGTCGGCCTTGATCTTGTCGAGGGCGGCGAAGAATTGGTCTTCGGTCTTAGGAACGGCGATCCCGAGCTTGTCGAAGGCATCCTTGTTGTACATGAAGCCGTGGATGACCGACGCCATCGGCACGCAGAAGGTGGATTTGCCGTCGTCGGTCGACCAGGCCGCCTTGGCGACCGACGTGAAGTTTTCCATGCCCGACAGGCTGGTCAGGTCCGTCAGCTGTTTCTTGTTGAAGAGTTCGAGCGAAGCGTCGAATGGACGGCAGGTGATAAAATCTCCGGCGGAACCGGCGTCAAGCTTGGCGTTCAGCGAAGCGTTGTACTCCGTCGGCGCGGTCGGCGCGAAGACGACCTTGATTCCTGGATTCTTGGCTTCGAAAGCCGGGATGATCTTTTCCTGCCAGATCTTCAAGTCGTCGTTTCGCCAGCTTTCGATCGTCAAGGTGACCTCGGCCGCGTTCGCGCTCGCGGCTGCGGAAAACATCGTCGTGGCGAGCAGTATATTGGTAATCAACACCTTCATTTCATTCTCCCTCTTCATTTTTTCAGTTGTTGAAATGATTTTATTTTGCCCTTCTCCCTTTGAGCACGCCTCAGATTTTGTTTGGATGTAACGAGAAACGCGCGCCGTTAAGGACTGCCTTCGATTGGCGAGAAGTCGCCGACTTCACTGCAGAACAATTTGATGGCTTGATCTGCACTGACCCCTCAGGCTTGGGGCACCTCAAGAGCATCAATTCTCTCCATGGTCGGAGCTATAGTCTTCAAGAAAAAAGTACCTCTACCGGATCGCGAGAGTTACATGCGGCAATAGTATCGGCAGCTTCACGCCTAATTTCGAGAATTTACTCCCTCGCCCCTCAAAACAACGCCATAAAGATACTAAAATACACCATTTGTCCAGTTGGTTTTAATCTTGAATATTCCAATATTAAATGCAGAAAACACTAATTTATATTGAGAAAAATTACAATTTTATTATATTGGCATTGACGTAAGGAACTGCAGCATTTTCCTATCAAAGCGACGTCACCTGAAATGCACTTGGTTTAACGCATTGCCCGGACGTGAAATCCGATCCGGATTTCACTGGAAATGCTCTAGATGACGCCATGTAAGGCGGGATAGAGGCCGCCTTGACGTGCTGAAAGGGCGCGCCAATCGTCGCGTGTATGCAAATCAGGATCAACCTGTTCGGCAAGACGAGTCATGGCACGGGCTGCTGCAGCAAAATTCTCGTACCAGCCATGACCGACGGCTGCGCTGATTCCGGCGCCAAGGGCGGACGCTTGGTTGGAGAGGCTGCGGATAACGGGCAGACCGCTCGCGTCCGCTACTATCTGGCGCCAAAGCGAGCTTTCGGCCCCGCCACCGATGACGAATATACGATCCGCTTCAATACCCACCGTGCGCATCTGTTCGAGCGAGCGTACAAACTCCAGCGTGATCGCCTCTATCGAGGCGCGATAGAGATGAGACATGCCCGTTTCGGGGCCCATGCCGACGAAAGCAGCGCGGGCGGTCATATCCCAATGAGGGTCCATGCAGCCGAGGAGATAGGTTGACACCGTGACCCCGCCCGAGCCTATCGGCAAACCGCGCGCCTCCGCCTCCAGCTTTCCGAAAATTTCCGCGCTGCTGCGGCTGCCTGCAAAAGTTTCGAGCAACCAATTGATGAAATAAGCGCCTCCGCGCTGGCAGTTCTCCAGAAGATAACCTTCCCCGCTCGGCGAGGTGAGCGTTCGCCAGTATCGACTTAGTTCAGCCGTTGGTGACCAAAGACCGCCCACGACGGCGGTTCCGAGATTGAGATAGGCGATGCCGGAACTGATGGCACCGACGCCCAGAGCCGCGCAATGGCCATCACCGCCCGCCGCATAGACGGGTGTGCCGATCCGCAACCCTGTCGCAGATGCGGCATCTGCTGTCACGCTACCGATGAAAGAACCCGGTCGATGGGCGTGCGGCAGTTTTGTCGGCGGGATACCGAGATGGTCGAGAATTTCGTGAGACCAGACTTTCTTCTCTATATCGAAAATTCCAAAGGGATCGCCGCTCGTCCAGCTTGCGGCTGCGTTCCCCGTCAATTTCCGTACGAGGAAATCATGGACGCTGAGTATCTGTGCGGCTTTGTCGAGCAGGGCGGGATCAGTCTCCCGCAGATGACGCAGACGATAAACGCAGGGAATGACATCCACCGGCTTTCCCGAAATGGCGTGTATGCGCTCGCCCCCAAGTTCCCTCGCCAGCAAGGGAACCATTTCGGCGGCGCGGCGATCCAGCCAGAGGGTTGCCGGCGCGAGCGCCCTGCCTTCTGCATCAAGCAAGACCATGGTTTCACGCTGGTTGGAAATGGCGATACCATCGATCCTTTCGGCGGCGACCTGCCGCGTCAAGGACTTCAGTGCGTCTGTGGCGGCCGTCCACCAATCGTCAGCGTTTTGCTCCGCTTTCAAGGGGTGAGGGGTTTTGATGACATGCGGCGCGCGACCCTCTGCGCGCGGTGTGCCGTCCATGGTCCAGGCGATCGCCTTGACCGACTGGGTCGATGAATCGATGCCGACGACATAATGTTCCCTGTCCTGCATAAACACTCCTCCCATCCCGTCGCCCGGTGCCGCTTTCTCGCCCCGGTGAATTCGTAGTGTTGTGGCCTTTGCCCCCGACCGGCGTCTCCCACGCTACCCGGGCCCCTGTTGCTGCTTCAGTCGGACAAGAGGACTTCGGCCGTTGCCACGTCCGTCACGAAATGTGTGGCGTAACCGGCGTTCAGCGTCGCCTTGATTGCTGCGATTTTAAGCGATCCTCCCGCCAGACAGATGCGATTGCGCACTCGGCGCAACTCATCAAGCGTGATACCGACCATGCGCTCGTCATGATCGCCGCCGAGCGGGCGCCCACCCGCGTCGATAAAACGGCCGATAATGACAGCAACCGCGCCGCGAGCCACATAATCTTCCATCTCTTCCTTGCTGGCGATGCCAGAAAGACGCACCGTGCTCTTCGGCCCGATATCGCCGACACCGAAAAGCACATGGTTGGTGGAGTGCACCAGTTCCATTTGCTTCTTGAGGATAGGCTCGGCAAGCAGCTGGGCCTTGAGTTCCCGCGTTGTCAGAAAAGCGGGCGCCAGCAGGTTGACGCAGCGCGCATGAATACGGTTCGACAGGAGCGAGGTACAGAATTCCGGCGAGAAATCGCGCTCGCCCGTCGAGCTTCCCGA
>NZ_JBQYSN010000055.1:0-32312 GCF_052686535.1 Agrobacterium sp. DKPNP3
TCGCTGTCGGGCGACGGGATTGCCACTGGCGCCAGCTTGCCTGCTCGGCGCTCGACGCTGACGGGCGGGATTATCAGGTGCTGTTTACCAGCTGGTCATCGACCGTCGTCGCCGCCGCTGTGCTCGCCGGCATGGCCGTCTCGGTATTGCCGGAATCGGCACTGCGCACCGGCATGAAAGTCCTGACGGCTGCCGATGGATTTCCGCCCCTTCCGCCGGTGCAGATCGGTCTGATGAAACGGCCGGGCCTATCACCCTCGCTGGTAAATGCGATCACCGACCACATCACCGCCTGCCTCGACAATATCTCGCCGATGACCGTCGTGGACGAAATGGACAGTGACGTGAAGACATTTCCAAAGATGCCGCGCCTGCGCGCCGGGCATATGTTGCCGGGGTGGTAAGGGTGGCGAAGGCCGGACTTTCCCGGCCTTCGTGTCAGCCTATCGTGCCCGTAGCGTCGCGACGGCAAGCAACGTATCGCCGCTGATGCCTGCCGAGCCGCTGCCGTTAAACAGCGTCATGATCGGGTCCGTCACGTTTTGCTGGTTGTCATACATGATGGTGAAACGGGCGATCAGCTTCTTGACCTTCTCCGGATCCTGAAAATCCTTGATGTCGAAGTACTTTTTCATCATCCCCACCTGAGTGTCGACGCTCGCGTTGCCGAGTTCGTCGGGGATGCCGAAGGTGGTCTTGATGAAATTCTGGATCGCCGTATCGGCCAGGATCGAATAGTAGGATGTCGTGCCAGCTGCCATACGCTTGAAATACAGCGCCAGACGCACGCCCGCATTTTCTTCGCCCGCCTGCGTCTCCAGCGTCTGTGTCAGATAATTGTCCAGCGTTTCGTAGAGGCCGCGCCGGGTCTGGATCACGCTTCGGTCTTCACGCAAAAGCTTGCCGTCCGTATCGAAATTGAACGCCGTGACGAGGCGGCGGAACACCGGATCCATGTCTTTGTTCACATAGCTGTTTTTGTCGTCGAGCTTGGATGTGAATATTTTCTGCAACTGGTCCTTCGTGACGCTCTTGGGGTCGATGCCGAGCGATTCCATTGCGAACTTGGTCAGCCTGTCGTTGGCCAGGAATTCACTCAGCGTCTTGACCTTCTGCATCTCGCTTGCGAAGTATTTTGCCTCAGCCTTTGCGGCTTCCTTATCCTTCTCGGTGCCGAAAGCAGACTTCTTCTTGATGTAATCGGCCGACATCGTCTGCAATTCGATTTCCGACTGTGCCAGCGTGGGTGAACCAATCGCGCCGTCCTTCGTGAAATTGAAAAGTTCGGCAAGCTTAACATAGCGATCGTCCTTCAGCGTGTAGACGAAGCTGTTTTTGTCCTGAAGGTCGCTGGTGAGAACCCTGCGAATATCGGAAATATTGACGGTCGCCGGGTCCAGCCCCACAGCCTTCAGCGCATAATTATAGACGGCGTTGGTTCCGAGGAAATCCTTGACGCTGGTTACCTTCCCGATGCTGCTCTTGAAGAGTGAAAGCGCTTTCGCGTCGGCTGCTTCGTCGGCATCGTTGTAATAGGTCATGTAACCGCTGGTCGTGGTCGCGGTCTGCGCCGTGGTCTGCGGCGTCGTGCCGGCCGCAAGCGTCCCGTCGGGCAGGAAATTGAACGCATTTTTGAGTGCCAGGTAACGCTTGTCGTTCCTCCCCACCGTGGCGATGTAATTGTTGGGATCGCTAAGATCGGTGGTGAGGATGTTTTTGATCGTTGCTGGCACGATCGTTGGACCATTGAGGTCGAAGGCTGTTCTGATGTAATTGAGCAACCGTGCATCCGACATGAGTTCGTCAACGGTCGTGATCGAGCCGATCTTCGATTCGAAATAATCCCGGTTCAGCGTCGCGACGGTCGGCGTCACGCGCGGGGCGCTGCCGATATAGGAGTCCGTGACGGCTTTCAGATTGTCGGCCGTCATTGCCCCGCCGGCGACAACCGTGCCGTCATTCTTGAATTCGAAGGCTTTGGCCAGCTGCGCCATCTTGTTATATTGGTTGACGGTGTTCGACAGCGTCGTCTGTTCTGCCTTAATGGCCGCGAGCTTTGCCTCCCACTCATCTTTTGGTGGCAGCACCGCTTCCAGCTGTGTCAACTGATCCTGCCGGGTCGCCTTTTCGGCTTCCAGTTTGGAACGCTCATCGGCGGTGAGGCCTGAGCCGGCAAGCTGGGCGTCGATCACGGTGATCCGGTCCGTGACCTGCGCATGCAGTTCGATATTGCCCTTCGTCGTCAGTTTTTCGACCGCCTCATTATAAGCCGCACCGTATTTCTGGTTGATGTAGCTGTCCGGATCGGAAACATCGCTCGTCATCAAGCCCTTGATGTGGGCGTAGGAATAAGTCTTCTCATCGACGCCGAAAACCTGGAAGATGTAGGCGCGCGTGCGGTCGTTGCGCAGCAACTGATCGACATTGGTGACCGTGCCGATGATCGCCTTATAATACCGCGTCTCTTCGGCGAGGCTATCGTTCAGATTGGTGATCGAGGCATCATAAAGGCCGATCATCTTGTCGAGTTGCGCTTCCGTCTGCACGGTCTTCGTCGACGAGGTGAAATTGAAGGCGGCGGCAAATTTGCGGTAACGCTCATCGGTCAGCTTGTTGGCGAAGCTGTTCTGATCGTTGAGATCGCTGTCGAGCACCTTTTTCATGAAGGCCTTTGCATAGGTCATCTCACCAAGACCGAAGGCATCCATGGCATAGGAATAAAGCTGGTAGTTATTCAGGAACTCATCGACGCTTTTCACATTGCCGATGTTCTCCTTGTAATATTTCGTCTGGCGCTCCACGAGCCCCTGCTGCGACACGCGCGAAATGCTCGCCTTCATATCACGGTTGATCAGGTCGTAGCTGAGAAAAGTCGATACCATCCGAAGCCCCCTGGAGCACTGCGCATCCTCTCTGGGACGCCAAGCTCCGGTTTTGAAATTCACCGCTTGCGCGCCCAAGCGGGCGCACGGCAAGCCTTGGCATGACTATGCATGACGCGCCTTGCCCGTAGCTTGAAAGAGCACATTTCTGGCAGCGATAAAAATCGCATTGTCCCAATTGGCTTTACCGAAGTGAAACCATGCCACGGTGGGTTTTGCTAACCATCTGGGAACGCAAAGTTTTCTTAACCGCGATTTTTAAGCAGTCTCGAACATGCGGCGGATAATCTCCTGACATCAGAGGACGAAAAGTCCCGATGAGAAGACCGGAAACCGGCTCTCAGGTAAAACAAGGGTAGATTAAACATGACCAAGACCGTTCTGAAGCCCGATTGGGCCGTTGCCACACTCAGGTTAGACCCGGCACGTTTTCCGCAACAGGTCACCTATGGAAAAGGCAATGGCGCGCCCGATGTCGCCGTCACTCTCGATGAACGCGGTGCCGTTCTGAGAAAGGTTCTGTCCTCTTCCGGCCTGCCTCTGTCATTCGCCCTGCCTGCCCGCGCTTTCAAGGGCGTTGCCGCCCGTGCCATCGACCATGGCGATGGACAGGTTACCGTGACGCTGGAACTGCACCATGACGATCCGGACCTCTGCGTTCCTCTTCTCGTGGCCCACGATCTCTGCGATATCGCCGCCGATTGGCGCAGCTGGTCCGAAGCCTATCGCATTCCCATGCTGATGGTGGAAGCCGATGGCGTTGCCCGTCCGCTGGAAGAACATCTCGGCAAGGTGCGCACCAAGAACAGCCGCCCACGCCGCCGCCACTCCTATTTCGCGGATCGTCGTCCGCGCTTCCTCGTGCGCCGCTCCACCGGCTCGCTCGGCATGAGTATGAAAATCGAGGGCAAGGAAATCATCGCCCGTAACTGATCTTGACCGATCAAGAACACAAAAGCCCAGCGCGGAAAACGCAGCCGGGTTTTTTTCATGCTCAAGATTCCCGCCGCTTACGCCAGCAGGAGCGGCAATATGAGACCAGCGAAAATCAGAATCCCAACCCTGTTGTTGGATTTGAACAGCCTGAGGCATTGGTCGACGTCATCGATATCGAGCACCCAGACCTGCCGGAACAGCATGAGGGCGGCAGCGACAAGGCCACCATAGGCTATGATGTTAACGCCCGCCGTCCAGAACGACAGGAACATCATGACAAGGGCTGTGCCATAAAGGAAAACCAGCCAACGATGTGTGTTTTCTCCGAACAAGAGCGCAGTCGAACCGATGCCCACGGCCGTGTCGTCTTCCTTGTCCTGATGGGCGTAGATTGTATCATAACCGATCGTCCAGGCGATCGCGCCGACATAAAGCAGGACAGGCGGCCAGGCGAGTGAAGCGAATTGCCCTGCCCAGCCCATCAGCGCCCCCCATGAGAAGGCAAGGCCGAGGAAAAACTGCGGCCAGTGCGTAAAGCGCTTGGCAAAAGGATAGACCGCCACGAACACCAGCGAAAAAATGCCCGTTGCGATTGCGAAGCTGTTGAACTGTAGAAGCACGACAAGCCCGGCAAGCGCCTGCAGCACGATAAAGAGCTTGGCCTGTCCGCGGCTCACGCGGCCGGAAGGCAGAGGCCGCGAGCGTGTGCGCGCCACGGCCATGTCGATCTTGTGGTCGGCGAGATCATTATAGGTGCAGCCGGCGCCGCGCATCGCCACCGATCCGACGAAGAACAGAACCAGGTGCCAGATCAGCACACCCCAGGAAAAGCCGCCCGTCGCCAATGCTGTATTGGCAGCAAGGGCCGCCGACCAGAAACACGGCCACATCAGCAATTGCCAGCCGATGGGGCGGTCCCACCGCGCCAATTGCGCATAGGGCCAGAGAGCCCTCGGCAATATCCGATAGACCCAGTTGTTGGATGGCGCGTCGGAAACGCGGTCTGACAAATCGCTGTGGTGAACCATGGGTTGGTTCTACAGCATCGGGGAAAAAAGCGGAATGGATTTCAGCACCCCGCCACGCATGCAAAAAAGCCCCGCTGGGTTTGGCAACGGAGCTTTGCATACGCTTATCGGCTGTTCACTCAGGGTAGCGAGAAATTGAACTTGTAGCTCGCCTGAACGCCGACGATGAACTGGTTCTTGGAACCGCGCTCGCGCACCAGCGAACTGTCGGCGGCATCACCGGTCAAACGGCGATATTCGGCAAACGAGCCGACTTCGGCATTGTCGGTGACCTTCCAGGTGATGGCTGCGCCGACGCCAGCGGAATGCAGGCCGCCGCCCGGGCTGTATGGCGATGGCGCGCCGGCCGCCGTCTGTGCTGCGCTGACGCCATAATAGCGCTCGTTGTATTTGCTGCTGACCCACGTCGCACGCGGACCGGCCGACACCTGAATGCCGGGCGCGATATCGGTAAAGACATCGACATTGAGATCGGCGACCACACCGCTGTGGCTGCGGATGCCCTGACGCGCTTCGCCGCGAATGCGCAACCAGTCGGTCGGGTAGGCTTCGGCAAAACCGCCAAGCTCGCCGCCGCGCTTGATACGCGTCATGCCCTTCAGATCGGCGGAATCGCCTTCGTCACGCGGGGAAACCAGCTTGCCGGCGAGACCCATGCTGATCGGGCCATTGTCCAGAAGCGAAATCGAGGCGCTGTCGTTGCGCGAGGTGAACCGCGCGCCCTGCCCCTGACGGCCCATGGAAATGATCGGTGCGAAGCGGAATTCGTTCTTGTTATCGCCTTGGTACTTCGGCGCGCTAAAACCGGCGCCGCCGAGCTTCAGATACCAGTCGCCCGAAAACCAGCCATCTGCATGGGCATTGCCCACGGCAAAAAGCGATACGACACAGGCGGCAACGGCCGCTGATGGCTTGAACATGAAAGAACCCCAGAAACGCAATACAGACAGGTATCCGTAGAATTAGAGGGATTGTCTTTCCATTCGATTAACCAGCGCCGGAAGAAAGCTGGCGATTACCTCTTCCGTCATTCCGGCCTTGAGCCGAAATCCAGCCGACGCGCGTCGGCGCGGCGAGAAGACTCTTTTCAGCCCAAGAACTTGGGCTGGTTGGATGCCGGATCGGGTCCGGCATGACGATTGAGAATACCCAGCCTCTAGAACGTCACCTTTTCCAGCGGCGCGCGGGTCTTTTCAAACTCCAGCAGTTTCGCCTCGTTCTGCGCGATGTAGTCGCGATTATGCGGTACGGCATCGCGGTCCTTGGCGATCTGGATCTGGAAGATGTGGAAGTTCTCGTGCGTGAAGGCCATTTCCGAGCCCGCGAGATAAAACTCCCACATGCGGAAAAACCGCTCGTCATAAAGCGCTATCGCTTCTGCCTTGCGTGCGACGAAACGTTCCCGCCAGTGTCGAAGCGTATGAGCATAATGCATGGGCAGGATTTCGATATCCTTCACCAGCAGCCGGGCTTTTTCCAGCGCTGGCAACACTTCCGCCAGCGACGGAATATAGCCGCCGGGGAAGATGTATTTTTCGATGAAGGGGTTGGTCGCCAGTGCCGGATAGGGCTGGCCGATGGAGTGCAGCACCATGATGCCTTTATCATCCAGCACCTCCGCGACCTTGTCGAAATAGTCGCGATAATGGGTCGGCCCGACATGTTCGAACATGCCGACGGAGACGATGCGGTCGTATTTTTTTGATGCCGGCAGGTAGCGATAATCCTGCAATTCGAAGCGGACGTTGCCAGCAAGACCGCGCTTTGCAGCCCGGTCGCGGGAAACGCGCAGCTGTTCCTCGCTAAGCGTGATGCCGGTAACGTCGGCACCGGCGCTTTCGGCGATGTACATAGCCATGCCGCCCCAGCCGGAGCCGATTTCCAGCACGCTCTGGCCCGGCTCGGTCATCAGCTTGGCGGCGATGTGGCGCTTCTTGGCGACCTGCGCCTCATAAAGGCTGATGCCGGGCGGGTTGAAATAAGCGCAGGAATATTGCCAGTCCTCATCGAGGAAGAGATCGAACAGCTTGGCGCTCAGATCGTAGTGATGTGCGACGTTGCTC
The DNA here is from genome assembly GCF_052686535.1 of Agrobacterium sp. DKPNP3. Lineage (NCBI taxonomy): Bacteria > Pseudomonadati > Pseudomonadota > Alphaproteobacteria > Hyphomicrobiales > Rhizobiaceae > Agrobacterium > Agrobacterium sp. DKPNP3. The sequence goes on from NZ_JBQYSN010000055.1 coordinate 6,910, forward strand.
TTGTTGTGGTTGACCGGCAAATGCATCTTGATGCGGGCGGCGATGATGCGGGCCATGCCGCGCCAGATCATGCCGAAGGACAGCGCTTCGCTGAGCGTATTGCTTTTGACCAGCGCCAGGAAATCGTAAATGTCACCCTCCGCGACCTTCACGCGGCCTTCCATATACATTTCAGCAAGCTTTAGCGCCGGGTCCGCGGCGATTTCGTCCATGGCGGCTTCGTCAGTAAAGTTTAGAACCACCTTCTTTCCGGTACCATTGCCAAATGTGCGGCTGCCGGCCGGGCTATTGACGGTGAGATCACCGTTCTTGATTATCTTTCCGAGAAGAACATGCAGAGACGACGCCATGGCACCCCCAATTGCTAAGTCTCACTTATCAATTTTGCTGACCGTATTCCTTTCAGCATAAGTTGCAAGATAGTCTTATCTCAAAAAAATTGAACGATTTCATCAGGCAAAAAGCCCCGCCGCGGGTACGGCAGGGCTTAAGCCGGAAAAATCAGTGCAACCGCAGGTCAGCGCCGCTTCATCGCTTCAGCCAAAGCAGCGGCCAATGCGCCCCCGGATTGCGACCCCTCGTTGCGATCTTTGGGCTTGGCTGTCGCGTGGCGCATGGCGTTTGCATTGCCCCTCTCCCGCATCGGCTGAGGCGCAGCCTCGCCGCCATCCTTGCGCATGGTCAGCGCGATGCGCTTGCGCTTCACATCCACCTCTACGACTCGCACCTTGACGACATCGCCCGCCTTGACGACCTCATGCGGGTCTTTGACAAAACGATCGGCGAGTTGCGAGACATGCACCAGCCCGTCCTGATGCACGCCGATATCCACGAAAGCGCCGAAAGCCGCGACATTGGTGACGGTGCCCTCCAGCAACATACCGGGTTTCAAATCGGTGATCTCGTCCACACCCTCGGCAAAGGTCGCGGTCTTGAAGCTCGGGCGCGGGTCGCGGCCGGGCTTTTCCAGTTCGGCTATAATGTCCTTGACGGTCGGCAGACCGAACTGCTCATCGATAAACTTCTTCGGGTCGAGTGATTTCAAGGTGGCGCTGTCGCCCATCAGCGAGCGCAGATCGCGGCCGCATGCAGCGACGATCTTCTTCGCCACGCCATAGGCTTCCGGGTGAACGGACGAAGCATCCAGCGGCTCCTTGCCGTTTGGAATGCGCAGGAAGCCCGCGCATTGTTCGAAAGTGCGCTGGCCAAGGCGCGGCACTTTGAGCAATTCCTTGCGGCTGGCGAAGGGACCGGTCTGGTCGCGATGGGCAACGATGGCATCGGCAATCGAGGCACCGAGGCCGGAGACGCGCGCCAGAAGCGGCGACGAGGCCGTGTTGAGATCGACGCCGACGGCATTCACCGCATCTTCCACGACAGCATCGAGCGAGCGGCTGAGGCGGCCCTGATCGACATCGTGCTGGTATTGACCGACGCCGATGGATTTCGGCTCGATCTTCACCAGTTCCGCCAGCGGGTCCTGAAGACGGCGCGCAATCGAAACCGCGCCGCGCAGCGACACATCGAGATTGGGGAATTCGGCCGCCGCCCGCTCCGAAGCGGAATAGACGGATGCGCCGGCTTCCGACACGATGACCTTGGTCGGCTTTACGCCGGAAGCGGAAGCCGGCATTTGCGCCAGAAGATCGGCGACCAGCTTTTCCGTCTCGCGGCTGCCCGTGCCATTGCCGATGGCAATCAGCTCAACATTGTGCTTGCGGATAAGCAAGGCGAGTTCCGCCTGCGCCCCGCGCACGTCGTTCTTCGGCTGGAAGGGGTAAACCGTCGAGGTATCCAGCAGCTTGCCGGTGCCATCGACCACGGCCACCTTGACGCCGGTGCGGATGCCGGGATCGAGCCCCATGGTGGCGCGCGATCCGGCCGGGGCGGCCAGCAGGAGATCCTTCAGGTTTCGGGCAAAGACGTTGATCGCCTCTTCTTCCGCCCGCTCACGCAATTCGCGCATCAGGTCGAGCGATAGCGACATGGAGAGCTTTACGCGCCAGGTCCAGCCCGCAACATCCATAAGCCATTGATCGGCAGGCCCGACGTTGCGGATATCGAAGGCGGCGGCGATGGTGCGCTGCGCCGGCTTCACCGGCGAGGGGTCATCCGCATCGACATCGATCGTCAATGTCAGGATTTCTTCATTCCAGCCGCGCAGCATGGCGAGCGCGCGGTGACCAGGCACCGTTGCCCAGCGTTCGGAATGGTCGAAATAATCGGAAAATTTCTCGCCCGTCGCCTGCTTGCCATCCACGACCTTGGCGCGGAAGGTGGCGTTCTGGCGCATGTAATCGCGCAGGCGGCCGAGAAGATCGGCATTTTCCGTCATGGTTTCGGCAACGATGTCGCGCGCGCCCTCGAGCGCCGCCTTCACATCAGCCACCTCATCCTTGATGTAGACCTCCGCCAGCTTCGCCGGATCGGCAGCGCGGTTTTCCCAGATGGCTTCGGCAAGCGGGCCGAGACCCTTTTCGCGGGCGATTTCCGCGCGGGTGCGGCGCTTGGGCTTGTATGGCAGATAGAGGTCTTCCAGCTCCGCCTTCGTGCCCGCCTGCATGATCTTGACCATCAGCGCGTCTGTCATCTTGCCCTGACCGCTGATGGAATCGACGATGGAAGCCCGGCGCGCATTGAGTTCGCGGAGATAAACGAGGCGTTCGGAAAGCGTGCGCAGCTGGGTGTCGTCAAGCCCTCCCGTCACTTCCTTCCGGTAACGGGCGATGAAGGGCACGGTCGCGCCTTCGTCCAGCAAGGCCACCGCCGCCTTTACCTGATCGGCGCGGGCATTGATTTCGGAGGCTATGAGCGAGGCGAGGCGGGCATTATCTGCGGTCATGTGGGTCTCTGATGTCATATCTGGAGCGGCGACCATAATGTCTGATTGTGGCGTGACAACAAGAGGCATTCACGATTCCACAGGAAAGGCGGCGATCAAGGGAAAGACGGGCATTTGTGGCGCTTTCTCCTTGACCTTTCGCCCCCCTGCCCTTAACGCCCCTGACACAAGGTTACTGGCGAATTCGCAGGGGTATTGACCATGAAAGTTCTGTTGATCGGTTCCGGCGGACGCGAACATGCGCTGGCGTGGAAAATCGCCCAGTCCCCCCTGCTCGATCAACTCTACGCCGCCCCCGGCAATCCCGGCATCGCCGAGCACGCGACGCTCGTGGAGTTGAACGTGGAGGACCATGCGGCGGTCATCGCCTTTGCGAAAGAAAAGGCAATCGACTTCGTCGTCGTCGGTCCGGAAGCGCCGCTGGTCGCTGGCCTTGCAGATGATCTTCGCGCCGCCGGCATCGCCACTTTCGGACCCTCGAAAGCGGCAGCCCAGCTGGAGGGTTCCAAGGGTTTCACCAAGGATCTCTGTGCCCGTTACGATATTCCGACCGGCGCTTACCAGCGTTTCAAATCCGCCGAACCGGCGAAGCAATATGTTCGTGAACAGGGCGCACCGATCGTCATCAAGGCCGACGGGCTTGCCGCTGGCAAGGGCGTAACCGTTGCCATGAGCGAGGCCGAAGCCCTTGCCGCCATTGACGACTGTTTCGACGGCGCTTTTGGCGCTGCCGGCGCCGAGGTGGTGGTGGAAGCCTTTCTCGACGGTGAAGAGGCAAGCTTCTTCTGCCTTTCCGACGGCAAGACAGCACTGGCGCTTGCCACCGCGCAGGATCACAAACGCGTCGGCGATGGGGACACTGGCCCGAACACCGGCGGCATGGGCGCCTATTCGCCCGCTCCTGTCATGACGCCCGCCATGGTGGAGCGCACCATGAAGGAAATCATCGAGCCGACGATCTCAGGCATGGCAAAGGATGGAAACCCCTTCTCCGGCGTATTCTTCGCTGGCCTGATGATAACGGCCAAGGGCCCCGAACTCATCGAATACAATGTTCGCTTCGGCGATCCCGAATGCCAGGTGCTGATGATGCGCCTCAAGAGCGACCTTTTGCCGATCCTCTACGCCACGGCCACCGGCACGCTGGACAAGGTGCAGGCGGAATGGCGCGACGATGCAGCCCTGACCGTCGTTCTCGCTTCCAAGGGTTATCCCGGCGCCTACCAGAAGAACACCCCTATCGCCCATGTTCCCACGGCGAGCGAAGAGGCGAAAGTGTTCCATGCCGGCACGGCGCTGAAGGACGGCAAACTCGTCGCAACAGGCGGCCGCGTGCTGAATGTCACCGCCTTCGGCAAAAATGTGACGGAAGCCCAGGCGCGCGCCTACGCGCTGGCCGACAGGGTGGAATGGGCAAACGGCTTCTGCCGTCGGGACATCGGCTGGCAGGCCATTGCGCGCGAAAAGGCCTGAGCCGACATCATCAATCACGCCGACTGACGGTTTCGTTCAATTTTTACCAAGTTTGCTGACCCGATGGAAACGAAAGCCACGTAATACTTCCCGCAATACTGGATGGAAATTGGTGTCTCGGGTCCGAGGCCGCGCCATCTTTTTCGGGGGCTTTTCGATGCGTCGTTTTTTTCTGACAGCTGTTGTCGCGCTGGCAAGCGGGTCTGCGATGGCATCGTCGATCGAATACATCAATGGCGTACATGTGGCGAATGGCAGCTTCGTTCGCCTCGATTGCGCCGGCTGCCAACCGATGAAGACAAAGACCGTCGCGGATGGCTATGCCGTCCCTTCGATCGAACCCGGCACGCAGCACACGGAAATGCGTGAAGTCGATGGCAGACGCGTGCTGGTTCGCACCGAAGCCTGGCTTGGCGGCGCACCCGTCACCTTTGTCAGCACCAATCCTGCCTGGATGACACAGACCCACGGCACAGCCGTCGCCACCTACGACCAGACACCGCCAGAAGCGGATCCTGCCGAAACGGCGGCGACATCGCCCGGCATCGATGAGACAGCGACGACCGCCGCCGTCAATCGAATTTCCAACGACCAGAAGGTAGCGCCCGTCAGCGCATCGGTAAGCGGCGCACCGCAGTTTCCGGATTTCCAGTTGCGCGGCAAATAAAAACGCGTCAGACGTGTCTCGTCGTTTGTTTTACCCTCTCCCGGCATGACCCCGTTACGCGCTTTCGCAGAATTGATCTAACGTCGCGCCTCCGGCGAACGGCTGAGACCAGGCTCCTACTGTCGTTGGTCCGCGGCAATACTGCAACCATGTGGAGAAGTTCTGTTTTCTACCACCTTTTTTGCGAAATGCGCCGATAAAGCGACAGCTAATTAAATATTTATTCAAATTTTTAGCTGCTAAATAAATCCATTGTGCGATGCAGCACATGATGTGTGCTTGTGGCGATGACACGCCTTCTCAAGCCCTTTTTCCGCGCATCAGGCGCCTCTCCTTTTCTGAAACACCGGCACCGCGCGCTCCTACGCGCGATCCCAAACGCTTGTGAGCACCCATGAAGAACCTTTCCATTTCTCGTCAACTGATCGTTCTCGTGGTGGCCCTGATGGCCGCCTTTTCCGTGGCGACCTTTTACCAGCTGAGATCCGCAACCGACGCGATCTATGAGGAACGCTACGGCATGCTGCGCACACAGGTGCAATCGGCAATCGCCATCCTGCAATCGTTTTACGATAAGGAAAAAGCCGGAACGCTGTCGCACGAGGAGGCCATGAAACAGGCTTATGCCACCGTCAGCGCCATGCGGTTCACACCTGACGGTTACCTCTTCGGTTATGACTACGACGTGACGATGAAGTTCCATCCTGATCCGAAACGGGTCGGTGAAAATTTCAAGGGCAAGCCTGACAGCAAGGGGTTTGCCTATCGTGACGAACTGGTGCGGCTCGGCCGCAATGGCGGTGGGCAGACGGATTTCTACGGCCCGAAGCCCGGTATGGAAGGCAACGACTACGCCAAAAGCTCCTACGCCCTTGCTTTCGAGCCATGGCAGGTTGTGGTCGTGACCGGCGTCTATATTGACGATCTGAACGCGCAGGTTCGAGGCGACGTGATGAAAGCGCTCTCCATCGGCGCGTTGATCTTCGTGCTCGCGCTTACCGCCGCCTTCTATGTCATCCGTGGCATTTCGAAGCCGCTTGGCGATATTCATCGGGCCCTCGGCGAAGTGGCAAACGAGAATGTCGCGCTTAAAATTCCCCACACGAACCTCACCAATGAAGTGGGCATGATGGCGAAGGCCACGGCCTCGCTTCAGGACAAGGTGCGCGAGCGTCATGCCATGCAGCGCCGTGAGGAAGAACAGCAACGACAGCTGAATGCCGAACGACAGAACAATCTCGACATGCAGCGCGACGAGGCGGAATTGCAGGCGCGTGTCGTTACGACGATCGGCGAAGCACTGGAAAAGCTGGCAAGCGGCGACCTCACTGTCCGCTGCGCCGATCTCGGCAACCGCTACGCAACGTTGCGCGACAATTTCAACGAAGCCCTGACGCATCTTGACGCCGCCATGGCCAAGGTCAATGCCAAGAGCATCGACATTGGCGGTTCCAAGGAAGAAATCCGCAAGGCCTCGAACGAGCTGTCGCAGCGCACCGAACGGCAGGCTGCCAATCTGGAAGAAACCTCCGCAGCGCTTGACGAACTGACCGTTGCGGTGCGCCAGACAGCGGAAGGCGCAGCCGACGCCGCCAAGCGCGTCACCACCGTCAGCTCTGAAGCCATGCGCAGCGACCGGGTGGTGGAAGAGGCAATCTCCGCGATGAGCGGCATCGAACAGTCGTCCGACCAGATTTCCAACATTATCGGTGTCATCGATGACATCGCTTTCCAGACCAACCTCCTGGCACTGAATGCTGGCGTCGAAGCGGCGCGTGCCGGGGAAGCTGGCAAGGGCTTTGCGGTGGTGGCGCAGGAAGTGCGCGAACTGGCGCAGAAATCCGCCGCCGCGGCGAAGGAAATCAAGGACCAGATCGCCCGCTCCTCCTCGCAGGTGGAAAACGGCGTGCGGCTTGTCGGCGAGGCTGGCGATGCGCTGAAGCGCATCTCCGACCAGATCAAATCCGCCAACGAGATCGTCAGCAAGATCGCGCACTCGGCGGCCGAGCAGGATACGACGCTGCGCTCGATCTCCTCGTCGCTGAACCAGCTCGATGTCGCTACCCAGCACAATGCGGCGATGGCGGAAGAAACGACGGCTTCGGCGGAAGCGCTCGCCGTGGACACCGAGGAGCTGCTGAATCTCATCCGCGGCTTCCGCGTCTCCTCCGGCCATCAGCTGCATGTCATGGCGCACGAGATGCGCATGGCGGGGTGATATAGTCCGAGGCAATCGATCACGAACAGCGCCGGGGGAAACTCCGGCGCTTTTGTTTTCAAGAGGTCAGAGCATCGAGCCGGTCGATATCGGCCGGGGAAAAGACCGCAATACCGGCTATTTCGAGCAGCGCCGCGGTCACGCCATTGCCGGCATGTTTAATGCCGGAGAACGAACCGTCATAGATCGCGACGGATCCGCATGACGGGCTGCCGTCGATCAGCAACGCGTGGGTACAGCCATTGGACCTGGCGAAGACGAGCGCCTTTTCCGCACCGGCGATAAATTGGGCCGTGACATCGCCGCCGGTTACTTCCAGCACGCGGGCGCGGCCTTCCAGCACATCGAGACCGGAAGCGCCGTTTTCAATTTCCGCCGGCGGACGCGGCACGGGCATGCCGCCCGCCATTTCCGGACAGATCGGAACCAGCCTGCCCTCCTCGCGCCAGCGCTCGATTGTTGGATGGGAAAGAGGTTTGCCCTTGCCGTCATAACGGACCGGTTGGCCGAGGAGGCAGGCGCTGATGAGGATTTTGGGGATCATGTCGATCAATCTAAAACGCTCCCGGCAAGCATGGAAGCCGAAATACCCCCCTCTGCCCTGCCGGGCATCTCCCCCTCAAGGGGGGAGATCGGCAAGCGGGACACCCCCCGCCAAATCCTTAACGTTGAAGATGATTGAACGGTCACGACGATTCGATCTCCCCCCTTGTGGGGGAGATGTCCGGCAGGACAGAGGGGGGTGAAACCCAGCATTCTGCAATGCCCGTTTACCCCCAATGTTGTTACCCCGTGATCTTCGAAAAATCCGCGACGGTTCCGGTCGCCTCGCGGATGGCCTTCAGCAGCGCCAGACGGTTGGCACGGATGGCGGCGTCTTCGTCGTTGACCAGCACATCCTCGAAGAACTTGTCCACGGGCGCACGAAGCGTCGAGAGTGCCTGCATGGCAGAGCGGAAATCTTCGCCCGCCACTGCTTTTGCGGCATCTGCAGAGGCGGTCTTGATTGCCGCATAAAGCGCTTTTTCGGCATCGAGCTTCAACAACTCTTCCGAAACGCCATCGGCCACCACGGTGCCCTTCTTTTCCTCAGCGGCCAGAAGCTGGGTTGCACGCTTGGCACCGGCCAGAAGGTTGCGGCCATCCTCTCCGGTGATGAAGGCGGTAAGCGCTTCGACACGACGGGCGATCATCAGCAGGTCGTCGGATTCAGGTGTCAGGACAGCATCAATCAAATCGTAACGCGCGCCGAGATCGCGAAGATAGACCTTCAGGCGATCATGGAAGAAGGAGAGAAGGTCCGGGTCCTTCGCCACGCTCAAGAGCGGCAAGCGGACATTCTTTTCCAGAAGAATACGCACCACGCCCAGCGCCGCACGGCGCAGCGCAAAGGGGTCCTTCGAGCCCGTTGGCTTCTCATCGATGGCCCAGAAGCCGACGAGGGTGTCGAGCTTGTCGGCAAGAGCGACGGTGATGGCCACCTTGTCAGCGGGCAGACGGTCAGAGGGACCCTGCGGCTTGTAGTGGTCTTCGATGGCGGCCGCGACGCTTTCGTTTTCGCCCTGAAGCGCCGCATATTTACGGCCCATCAGGCCCTGAAGCTCGGGGAATTCGCCGACGGCTTCAGTGCGCAGGTCGGCCTTGGCCAGCACCACGGCGCGGTCTACCAGCGCGGCATCGGCACCGACGATGGGAGCCAGAGCCTTGGCCAGTTCGCGAATACGGGCCACGCGCTCACCCTGAGTGCCGAGCTTGGCATGGAAGGTGACGTTGAGCGCATCGAGCTTCGCCATACGCTGGTCGAGCGGCTTTTTGAGATCGAGACTGAATTTCGCAGCCGAGTCTTTCAGCGTTTCGAGATCGGGCAGATCGCCCTGGTCGCGGGTCCAGAAATGGCGGGCATCCGACAGGCGGGCCCGCACGACCTTGCCGTTGCCATGGATGATTTCCTTGCCGCCGTCGCTTGCCTCGATATTCGAGACCAGGATGAAGCGGTTAGAAAGGCCCTCTTCCGCACCCTGGTTGCGGGTGACGAAACACTTCTGGCTGGTCTTGATGGTCAACCGGATGATTTCCGCCGGAATCTGCAGATAATCCTCCTCGAAGGTGCCCATCAGCACCTGCGGCCATTCGACGAGACCGGAGACTTCTTCCAGCAGGCCTTCGTCTTCCACCAGATCAAGGCCGTTGGCGAAGGCAAGATCCTTGGCGTCATGTAGGATGATGTCCTTGCGGCGCTCGGCATCCAGCACGACCTTTGCCTTTTCGAGGCTCGAGACATAGTCCTCGAAACGTCGCACGGTGATCGGGCCGGGCGCGTGGAAACGATGGCCATAGGTGACGTTGCCCGCGACGATGCCGTCGATGGCGAAAGGTATAACCTGGGTTTCGTCATGCTCGGGGCCGAACAGGCAGACGATGGATTGCAGCGGGCGCACCCAGCGCAGGCTTTCCGAGCCCTTGCCTTCAATGCCGGCATAGGTGGAACCCTTCGGCATGGAGGCCGGGCCGGAACGCATTGATTTTGGCCACGGGAAAGAGCGGATGATGCCGGGCATCACCTCGGCGATGATCTCTTCTGCCGGGCGGCCTGGCTTGTTGATGATAGCGATGTAAAAATCGCCCTTCTTCGGATCGGAAACGACCTGCGCTTCCGAGATATCATTGAGACCAGCGCCGCGCAGAAAGCCTTCGATTGCCTTTTCATTTGCATCGGTGCGCGGGCCCTTCTTTTCCTCACGCACATCGGCGGAGCGGGCGTTTAGACCGCGAATATCCAGCGTCAGGCGGCGTGGCGTCCAATATTCGCGCGCACCCTCATAGGTCAGCCCTCTCTCCACCAAGGCGTCGGTGACGAGTTTCTTCAGATCTCCCGCCGCCTTGCGCTGCATGCGGGCAGGGATTTCCTCGGAGCGAAGTTCAAGCAGAAGATCGGGCATGGGATAAGGACTTTAATTTGTTGCAGAAGAGTGTTGCGGACTTAGCAAGACCAGCGGCAAAAGTCACCAAGGCAATCGGTGAAATTACCACCCGCGGGCGCTACCACCCGCCCCCGCCGCCGCCACCGCCGCCGGAACCGGAAAAACCGCCGCCCCCACCACCGCCACCACTTGAAAAGCTGGAGTTTGACGAACTGACGGGTTGAGGAATCGTGGAGGCGATCGTGCTTGCCATTGAGGTCGAGAACCCGCCGATACGGCCGCCAAAACTGCCGTAATTGCTGCCAATGTACCAGCCAGGCACATAAGTTGAAGCAGCGGCGCCGGCAGCGGCCGTCTTCAGCCATTTCTCGAACGTCTGGCTCCACGGTTTTTCGACACCGAGCGCCACGGCATAAGGCAACAGCTTTTCGAAATGCTGCGGCGACATGGTGGGTGCATCCGCCATGTTCATCCGGTCCTTTTCCGCGAGCGTCAGATAGGTCCTCAACCCCTCAATGCCATCCGTGAGCTTGCGTCCGAGCGGCGTCGGCGCGCCCATCAGAAAGAGAAAGAGCGTATTGGTGAGCACAATGCCGCCGATGGCGGCCAGCGCCAGCGACTTCGTGCCATGTGTCACGTCGAGAAAGATCTGCGTGGCAAAGCCGCCGACCGCGGAAAAGGCAATGAAGCCGGCAAAGGCAAGCATGATGATACCGCCGATCCGGTTGCGCAGCGACGCGCCGCGCGAGAACTGGCGACCGATGCCGATGGAGAGGATACCGAAGAAGAAAGAAAAAAAGCCGAGGACCATCACGGCCGCGATGGAGTTTTCGTCCAGATCGCCGAAGACGAGCGTCGCGATGATGATGGCGATGCTGAACAGGATGCCAAACACCGTGTAACCGGCATTGCTGCGGTAATATTTGCCCCGATGTTCCTTCTCGATGGCTGTACGAAACTGTCGCCCGACCTTTTCGACCTCAGCCCCATGGGCCTTGTCGATGGTCAGTGACTCGCCACGTCCGCCGATGGAGGCAAGCAGCGTCTTTTGGCCGGTCGGCAAATCGGTGGCAGTCGGCTTATCCGTGCGGCGGATGACAATGGAATTCTTCAGGTCTTCCAGAACGACATAACCTTTGACCGCAAGATCAAGAGCAGACGCGGAAAGCGCCGTCCAGCCCGCGCCGGAGAAGCCCCTGTTGTCGACGTAGTTGACCAGCGCCGGCGATAACCCTTCAGGCGCATCCCAGCGCGGCACGACCACGCCTTTGGCCGGATCACGGCCGACCGCGGACCATGCCCGGAGGTAATAGACGAGAACGGCCAGAAGCCCGCCGCCCGAGATCAGGATGGCGAGATGATCCCGCAGCCACCAGCTTGTCTCCTGCGAACTCGCGGGCGCGGCGATGGCGCCCTTGGGCAGCTTCACCGCAACCGTCATGCCCTCGCCCACCGAATACGGCCGGGTGGACGCAAAAAATACCTCGTCTCCTTCATTGAGGATGCGGGCATCCTTGCCCTTCGCGCCCAACGCACCCGTGAAAACCGCCGTATCCGTCGCCTTCACACCCTCCGGCAGCGTGATCGTGGCGGAAATCTTGCCCATTGGAAACTGCCAGCCATTGCCTGTCACGTTCCAGGTCAGCTCGTCGTAATCGCTGAAATAACGGATCTGCCGGGCGGTGGTGTAGGTGATCTGGAAGATATGGTCGCCGGTTGGCAGAAAGCGATCGGCGCTGCCGGTGTAGATGCGGATGCCGCCATCGATGGTTTCGGTGCGCCAGTTCTCGGGCGCCCCGTCGCGCTCGACCGAAGCGACGTTGAAATCCACCCTGGTGCGGCGGTTATTCGCATCCAGCGCGTAAAGCGGGAAGTCGCGGAAGATGCCGCGCTTGATGTTCTGGCCTTCGGCGCGGGCCGTGATGGTTTCCGTCACCGTCAGCTTTCCATCTTGCGCGACCTCGATGACGGAATGATACGAACGGATGAACTCTTCCGCGAAAGCCGGGAAGGCCGCGCCCAGGAAGACGAACAACGCGAGAAGTCTTGCGGCGATGGTCTTCACGGGCGATCCTCCTCAATGGCGTCAATGCTGCGGCTCGGCAGCGCTTTCCTTTTCCCTGTACGCGACGCCCAGCGAGCCAAGCGCCTTCCAGTAGTTCGGATAGGTCTTGCCCACGCAGGCAGGGTTCTGGATGGCGATGCCGCCGATCTTCAGCGCCGCGAGCGCAAAGCTCATGGCGATGCGGTGATCGGCAAAGGTATCGATCGAGGCCTTGACAGTCTGGCCCGCGAGCGAGGGATCGGAATGCACGATCAGGTCGTCGCCTTCCTCATGCGCCAGACCGTTGCGGATTTCGTTGAGGCCCAGCGAGACGGCGCGGATGCGGTCGCATTCCTTGACCCGCAGATTGGCGATGCCGACGAAACGCACCGGCGTTTCGTTGAAGGCGGCGAGAACCGCGATAGTGGGGATGGCATCCTGCATCTGAGAACCATCGATTTCGGCGGGCAAGTGCGGAAACTGCGCCATGACCTCATAGGCCTTGGCATCTGGCTGGGTGAACCTGTCTGCGGGCGTGCCGATATCGATTGCACCGCCGGTCAGAAGTGCGGCACCCCAGAGATAGGTGGCGGCGGAGGCATCCGGCTCAATATGGAAATCGGTCGCCGCGTAACCGGTCGGGTGCACGCGCCAGATGGCATTGCTGACCCGCTCCACCTTCCCGCCGAAAGCCTCCATGGCCGATGTCGTGATGTCGATATAGCCCTTCGCACCGATTTCCTCGCCCTTGAGGATGATATCGACTGGCTTATCACCGCAGGCGGCCGCCATCAGCAGTGCCGAGACATATTGGCTCGACAGGTTGGCGTCGATGGTAACGCTGCCCTTCGGAAAACCCGTACCCTTGCCGCAGACGGTGACGGGCGGGCATCCGGTCGGCGCATCCGCCTCGACTCCGAGGGAGCGGAGCGCTTCTACCAGCGGCATGATGGGACGTTTGCGCATATGCTCGTCGCCATCGATGATGACGGCCCCGTCGACAAGCGCGGCGGCGGCGGTGAGGAAGCGTGTTGCCGTGCCAGCATTGCCAAGGAAAAGCGGCTTTTGTGGCTGCTGCAGCAGACCTGAACTTTCGACCACGAAAGTGGTGGCATCAGGCTCGGTTACCTTCACACCCATCTCACGCAGGGCTTCCGCCATATAAAGCGTATCGTCGCTCTTCAGCGCGCCGGTGAGGCGGCTTTTGCCCTTGGCAAGGCCCGCCAGCAGCAGCGCGCGGTTGGTGATGGACTTGGAACCGGGTGGCTCCACCTTGCCGGAAAGCGGGTGACCGGGCGGGGTGATGGTCAGTTCGATCATGATCGTCGTCTTGTCAAAATAGGCGGCACAAGCCGGAATGTCATCGGGCGTCTATGGGCAGCTTTGGCCGACCTTAGAATTTGACGGTTGGCACCGCACGGTCAGCGGGATTGTCGATCTCGAAATAGGGCGCCTTGGCAAACCCAAACTGGCCTGCCACGAGGTTCGACGGGAAGCTTTCCACCTTGACGTTGAGATCGCGTGCGGCGCCATTGTAATAACGGCGCGACATCTGGATCTCGTTTTCGATGGTTTCGAGCGAGCGCTGCAATTCCAGAAAGTTGGTGTTGGCCTTGAGATCCGGATAGGCTTCGGCGAGAGCGAACAGCTTGCCGAGCGCCTGCGACAGCAGCCCTTCCGCCTGGGCGCGACCTTCGACATCACCCGCCGGCACCGCCTGCGCCCGGTTGCGCAGGTTAATCACCTCCTCGAAGGTGCTCTTTTCATGTGCTGCATAACCCTTGACCGTCTCGATCAGGTTCGGAATGAGATCGGCGCGGCGCTTCAGCTGCACGTCGATGCCCGACCACGCCTCTTCCTTCATCTGCCGAGACTTGACGAGGCCGTTATAGATGAAGACGACATAAAGCGCGATTGCAGCAATGATTGCCAGCGTGATGAACATGCCCGACCCCTCCTCAAGAGGCGCGGACGCCAACGGCGGCATCCGCAGTTTAGAGTGTTTTCCGCCTTACATATTTGTTCAGGCGGCCCTGTTCCAGTTCAGCCCGCCAGCATCCGTCAGCAGGAAGGCCTCGCCGCAGGCTTTCGCCAGCGTGCGCACGCGCAGAATATAGCTCTGGCGCTCCGTCACCGAGATGACGCCGCGCGCATCCAGAAGATTGAAGACGTGGCTCGCCTTGATGCACTGGTCATAGGCCGGAAACACACACTTGTGCAGGCGCTGATTATCGTTGTCACCGGGCGCACCGGCAGCGAGAAGCGCCTGGCATTCCTTTTCCGCGTCGATGAAATGGCGATGGAGCATGGCGGTGTCGGCAAATTCGAAGTTATGGCGGGAATATTCCTGCTCGGCCTGCAAAAACACGTCGCCGTAGGAAATCTTCTCTTCGCCCTCGCGGCCGTTGAAGTTCAGGTCGTAGACATTGTCGACGCCCTGAACATACATGGCCAGACGCTCCAGACCATAGGTCAGTTCGCCGGCGACCGGCGAGCATTCGATGCCGCAGACCTGCTGGAAGTAGGTGAACTGCGACACTTCCATGCCGTCGCACCAGCATTCCCAGCCAAGACCCCAGGCGCCGAGCGTCGGGCTTTCCCAATCGTCCTCAACGAAGCGCACATCGTGCAGCAACGGGTCGAGGCCGATCGCCTTCAGCGAACCGAGATAGAGTTCCTGCAGGTTGGAAGGGTTGGGCTTCAGGATGACCTGATACTGGTAGTAATGCTGCAGGCGGTTGGGGTTTTCCCCATAACGTCCGTCGGAAGGGCGGCGCGATGGCTGCACGTAAGCGGCCTTCCACGGCTTTGGCCCAAGCGCGCGCAGCGTCGTTGCCGGATGGAACGTACCCGCGCCCACTTCCATATCGTAGGGCTGCAGCACCGCGCAGCCCTTGTCGGCCCAGTAATTGTGCAGCGTCAGGATCAGCGCCTGAAAGGAACGCTTCGGGTTCATATGGTCGGGAACATCGGTCATTGCAGTCATCGCGGCGTTAGGAGGACAAGTAAGCATTGACTTACTTCGGATGCGGACTGGTGCCACGGCATGGGCTGAGGGTCAAGGTTTTATGCGCGGCTACGCCGCCTAAGCCTCGTCCTCGCGCTTCACGCGGTACTCACCGGTTTGCGGGTCCTTGATAAGGGTGCCGATCGCGCCGGTCTCACGTTCCTTCTCGCGCCGTTTCGATTTTGCCGAAAGCTTTTCGGCATCGCGGACGAAGCGGCGGTAGAGGATGATGGCACCCACCACCAGGAGGATGATTGTAATAAGCTGAGCCATAAGGCTTTATTCCTGAGACATCATAGACCGAAACGCGACCACAATGCCTTTTCTTCGGCGACCTCTGCAAGTCCCGAAACCGCACCTGCGGCGAGCCGCTCGGCGTCAAGACCAAGCGCTGCGCTCACACCGGGCACTTTTTTGCCGAACAGAGTGCGCCCGCCGCTGACGAGTTGCAGCTTCACCTTGGTACCGTATCGGCGGCGGAGCACGTCCCGCATGTCGCCCAGTCCATCGATCAGGCCGAGATCGAGGCCGCGCATGCCGGTCCAGAACAGACCTGAGTAGATCGTATCGTCGCCCTTCAGTTTCGAGCCGCGGCGCATTTTGACCATATCGATGAAAACATTGTGGATTTCGACCTGGAGCGACTTCAGGTATTCGATATCGCCTTCCTTTTCCGGCTGGAAGGGGTCGAGGATGACCTTGTTTTCGCCGGCCGTGTAGACGCGGCGCTCCACACCGATCTTCCGCAGCATTTCCGGAAAACCGAAGCCGCCGGAGACCACGCCGATCGAACCGACAATGGATGTCGGGTCGGCGATGATCTCGTCGCCGGCAAGCGCGATCATGTAGCCGCCGGAGGCCGCGACGTCCTCCACGAAGACCAGAACCTTCTTGTCCTTTTCCTCGGCCAATTGGCGGATGCGGTTGTAGATCATGCGGGCCTGGACGGGCGAACCGCCGGGAGAGTTGATCGAGATCGCGACGGCCGGGGCATCCTTGATGGCGAAGGCCTTTTCGAGCAACGGCGCATAGGAGGCGAGGTTGAGCGCGGGGCGGAACTGGTTACCGCCCGCCATGATGGCGCCATTCATGCGCACGACGGGAATGACAAGCTCTTTTTTACGAAAGCGTTTCGGCACAAGATGCTTCAGCAAACCCACCAATCAATCCTCACAGCAATGACTTCAACGACACGGATGTATGTATCGCCGGGCAAAACACAATGGCATGCGGCTGGCGTCACGCTGATTTTATAAGCCGGGTCTGATTGCCCTTACATTACGGGAATAGGCGGCGCGGCCATTGTTGAGGTCATCCACGAAAGAGGTGAAGGCGTGGCTGCCGGTCTCGTGCATGATAAGGGGGGCGCGGAAGGAGAGCCGTGCGCGCGATCCCTTGATGGCGGTTACGAGCATGCGTACCGCATCTTCACCGGGTCGTGGATGGATGAGGGTGATTTCGAGGCCGCCAAAACGGCTGCCGCAGGCGGCAATGATCTCCGCCACCGATGGCGGCCGTGCGATCAGGGAAAGCTGCCCGCCCGGGATCATGATGGCGCCCGCGGTCCTGATCCAGTCCTCGAACAGGCCATCCGTCATGGCGTGCGCTTCCGCCTTCAGGGCATCCGGTGTGCGGCGGTCGCCGGCGTCATTATAGGGCGGGTTCATGATGACGTGATGGAAATGCTCATCAGGCAATCCGGCCTCGGTCCGGGCTTTCGCCCGCAGCGTCACGTCGGCTTCGAGAACCGCGACGCGGGCGGAAAAAGCGGCATTGTCAGGCAGTTCGAGACTGCGGCGGGCAAATTCCGCCATTTCCGGGGAGCGCTCATAGAGTGTCACCTGCGCCTTTTCGAGCCGCGCTGCCACAGCCATGCCGGCGGCACCGGCACCGGCGCCGAGATCGGCAACACGACAGGCGCGGTCATCCGCGACGAGCGAGGCAAGCAGCATGGCGTCCATGCCTGCCCGATGCCCCCTGCCCTTCGGCTGGATGATGTGAAAGCGCCCGCGATGAAAGCCGTCGATCGTTTCCGAAATGCCGTCGCTCACCGCCGCTCAAGCCTCCTGATTACGCAATTCGTTGCCCAGCCCCGCATCGATGAGAATGCGGCGGGCCTGATCGGCGCGATCGTCTTCCACCAGAAACCGTCGCGGCAAAAGGCCGAGCGATCCCTCCAGAATGCTCATCGCCTGATCGGCAATCAGGCAGTGAATGCCGGCATCCTTCATCAGGCTTTCGGCGAAGGAAAGAAGCACGGCATCGTTGGTACGGATCAGTTCACGCATGGATAGACCTAAATTCCCATCTTTTTGAATGGCGAGCGGCAATTCGCCCCTTGCCGCGCAAGGCGTCAGTTTTTATTGTCGAATTCAAATTCGAACTGGAGTCCTGTCCCTTGGGCGTCGTCATACCGCTTGAAGAAAGCAAAAACAAACTCGCATCCGTCAAGCCGCTTGTCGACCTGACCCGCCCCGACATGGAGCGGGTGAACCAGCTTATCCTTTCCAAGGCCGGCTCCGATGTCCAGATGATCCCCGAGGTGGCCAACCATCTCATCTCGTCAGGCGGCAAGCGCCTTCGGCCGATGCTGACGCTCGCCTCGGCCTCGATGTTCGGTTACGAGGGCGACAACCATATCAAGCTCGCCACCAGCGTGGAATTCATGCACACGGCGACGCTTCTGCATGACGATGTTGTGGACGAAAGCGATCTGCGTCGCGGCAAATCCACCGCCCGTACCATCTGGGGCAACCAGGCAAGCGTTCTCGTTGGTGACTTCCTGCTCGGTCAAGCCTTCCGCATGATGGTGGATGTCGGCTCGCTGGATGCGCTCGACGTGCTCTCGACCGCCGCTTCGGTCATTGCCGAAGGCGAGGTTCTGCAGCTTTCCGTCGCCAAGAACATGGAAACGACCGAGGACGATTACCTGCAGGTGATTCGCGCGAAGACGGCCGCTCTCTTTGCCGCAGCGGCCGAAGTCGGCCCGATCGTCGCCAAGACGGACAAGGCCACCCGCAGCGCGCTGAAGTCCTATGGCATGAATCTCGGCCTCGCCTTCCAGCTGGTCGACGACGTGCTGGATTACGGTGGCAAGTCCGCCGATCTCGGCAAGAACACGGGCGACGATTTCCGCGAAGGCAAGATCACGCTGCCGGTCATCCTTTCCTATCGCCGCGGCACCCAGGATGAGCGCGCTTTCTGGCGCAATGCCATCGAAAATGGTGAAAGCAGCGACGAGAACCTGGAAAAAGCGCTCGGTCTCATCACCAAATACAACGGTCTCGGTGACACGATCGGCCGCGCCACGCATTACGGCACCATAGCCCGTGACGCACTTGCGCCATTGCCGCAGAGCCCATGGAAAAACGCGCTTCTCGAAGTCATCGACTTCTGCATCGAGCGTCTGAACTGACGCTGGACGGCCGGAATATCGGCGGATGGTCTGCCCGTCCGCCGCACCTCTCACGGCGATTTTCTCCTCAAGGCGTGATTGTGGCCCCGCCGTAATTTCTTGCGGCGTTGCTTCAAAAAAGCCATTCTATCGTGACCAAACAATGGAAACTGATTTTTCCGTGCTTCGGCACAAAGGCAAGGGTTCCCTCATGCGGCGTAAACCAGCACTCCGTCTTCTCTGCAGCGCGGCTCTCGCCGCTGCTCTCGCAATCGGCGCGGGTGCGAGCCCCGGTTTTGCGGAGACGAAGGCAAAACCGGAAGACAAGGCCGTTACCTTCGATCCGGCGAAGGTGAATACCTTCTCCGGCGCCTTCCTCGCCGGTCGTAACGCCGATGTCGACCAGGACTACCCGACCGCGATTTCGCTCTACAAGAAAGCGCTGGAATTCGATCCGGCCAACTCGGAAATCCGCCAGCGCCTGATGATCGCCGAACTGCTGAGCGGCAATTTCGAGGCCGGTGCGAAGATCGCCGATTCGATGAAGGACGACTCGACCGTCGAGCGTGTGACGACCATTATTCGCGGTCTGGACGCGATCAAAGACAAGGAATTCGCCAAGGCCGAGAAGATCCTGAAGTACACGGGTCCGAACGATCTCGACCGCATGGTCAATACGCTTCTGACCGCCTGGGCGCGCGCCGGTGCCGGCAAGCCGAAGGAAGCGCTGGCGCTCGTCAACAACATGAAGGGCCCGGGCTGGATCTCCATCTTCCAGAAATACAACGCGGCCTCCATCGCCCTGATTTCCGGCAACACCGAAGCGGCGCGCAAAAGCCTCAACGAAGCCGTGACAGACCGCGAAGGCGGTGCCACCGCCTCCGACACCTATATGCGCGCGGTCATGGCGCTGGCGCGGCTGGAAGCGTCCGCCGGTAACAAGCAGAAGGCGCTGGACGCCATTGCGGTTGGCGACACCTTCGCGCCGAATTACGCGCCGCTGAAGGCGCTGCGCGAGGCGATCGAAAAGGGTGAAAAACCGGAACAGCAGATTACCAACGCGGTAGAAGGTGCCGCCAGCGTGATGTTCTCCATCGCTGGCGCCTTGAACCGCGAAGGCGCCGAAGAGATCGTGACGCTTTATCTTCAGACGTCGCGCGCACTCGACCCGAAGAGCCCCGACACCTTGATCCTCCTCGGCGGCCTTTCAGAAGCACTGAAGCAGCCGGACCGCGCCATCGCCTTCTACCGTGAGGTGCCGAAGGACTCGCCGATGTATCGCATTTCCGAGCTGCAGCTCGGATTGACGCTGGCGCAGACAGGCAAGGTCGAGGAGGCGCGCAAGCACCTGAAATCGCTCCTCGAGTCCGACCCGAAGGACATCCGTTCGTATCTGGCCTATGGCAGCGTGCTGTCCGATGCCAAGGATTACCGGGCAATGGCTGAAAACTACGACAAGGCGGTCGAGGTCATCGGCGCTGTGCCGCAGAAATCCGACTGGACGATCTTCTTCCAGCGCGCCATCGCCTATGAGCGCCTGAAGGAATGGGACAAGGCCGAGCCGAACTTCAAGCGGGCGCTCGAGTTGAACCCGGAGCAGCCGCAGGTTCTGAACTATCTGGGTTATTCCTGGGTGGATAAAGGCATGAATCTCGAAGAAGGCATGAAGATGATCAGCCGCGCTGTCGAGCTTCGGCCGAATGACGGTTACATCGTCGACTCCCTCGGCTGGGCGCACTTCCGGTTGGGCGACTTCGATCAGGCCGTGACGGAACTGGAACGCGCCATAGAACTCAGAGCCGGTGACCCCGCCATCAACGACCATTTGGGCGATGCTTACTGGCGCGTTGGTCGCAAGATCGAGGCGGTTTATCAGTGGAACCGTGCGCTAATCGGCGACAATGACGATGTCGACAAGGCCAAGGTGAAGGAAAAAATCGCCAACGGCCTGCCGCCGCTCGAAAAGGACGCTGAGAACACCGCCAAGAAGGAGGTCGCACCGCAGCCACCGGCTCCTCCAGCGCCGGCCGCCCCTGCTCCGGACAAGAAATCCTGACGCCGCATGCAGCTGCATGACGTTTCCGGGGCCACCGAAACAATCGAGGCGGCCCCGGCCAAGATCAACCTGGCGCTCCATGTGACCGGCCAGCGAGCGGATGGGTATCATCTGCTCGAAACGCTCGTAACCTTCACCGAAGCCGGCGACGTGATCCGCATACGCGACGCCGCCACGGACAATTTCTCCATTTCCGGCCCCTTCGGCGATCTTCTAAACGTCGGTCAGACCGGCGATAATCTTGTCATCCGCGCTCGAGATCTGCTGCGCGAGGCGCTTGCGTCTGCTGGCCAACCCACGCCACCGGTCGCCATTCATCTTGAAAAGAACCTGCCGGTAGCCTCAGGCATCGGCGGCGGGTCCGCAGATGCAGCGGCAACGCTTCGCGGCTTGCTGCGACACTGGCAAGCGCAAATCGCGCCGGATGGGCTGGCGTCGATGGCGCTGAAGCTCGGTGCGGATGTGCCGATGTGCCTTGAGAGTCGATCCCTGATCGCGCGCGGCATCGGCGAGGACATCGAACCGGTCATCGACCCTCCCGCTCTGTTTCTGGTTCTCGCCAATCCGCTCAAGGCCGTTTCGACGCCCGAGATTTTTCGCCGCCTACGGAACAAGGCCAATCCGCCTCTACCCGCATCTCCTGTCATGGGATGGTTGGATTTTCTCGCGCATGGCCGTAACGATCTGCAACCACCGGCGCAGACGCTTCTGCCTGAGATCGGGGAGATCATCATATTGCTGTCGGATGAAGGTGCGGCGCTTGTGCGTATGTCTGGTTCGGGGGCCACCTGTTTCGGCATTTTTCATTCACTTGAAGCGGCCCGGACGGCGGAAATATCGCTTCGGAAGAAACGTCCCGGCTGGTATTTTCAGGCAACGCGGACCATCTGAAGAACAGACAGACTAAGGATAAGGCCATGGCAGGCGAAAGACCCTTCATTCCCCTTGGAATTGCGGTTCTGACCGTTTCGGATACCCGCACGCCGGAAAACGACAAATCTGGCGATACGCTCGTCGCGAGGCTCGAAGAAGCGGGCCACAGGCTTGCCGCCCGCGCCATCGTGCCTGATGACAAGGCGGTGATCGCAGACACCGTGCGCGAATGGACGCTGTCTGACGGCGTGGATGTTGTCATCACGACAGGCGGCACCGGCTTTACCGGTCGCGATGTGACGCCGGAGGCGCTGGAGCCGCTGTTCGAAAAGCGCATGGACGGATTTTCCGCCCTTTTCCACCGCATCTCCTACGACAAGATCGGCACCGCCACCATCCAGTCACGCGCGACAGGCGGGGTGGCGAACGCGACTTTCATTTTCGTGCTGCCCGGCTCTCCCGGCGCCTGCAAGGATGCGTGGGACGGCATTCTCAAAGCGCAGCTCGATTATCGCCACCTGCCCTGCAATTTCGTGGAGATCATGCCGAGGCTGGACGAGCATTTGAAGCGTGGCAAGAGCCAGCCGTCGCATTAAGCCCGGCGGTCATCTACCGCCGGGCGCGTCGTGGTCACAGCGGTTAGCGGCGGTTTCTATCGCGGAGCACGGCCGTCGGATCGATGTAGGTTGTCGTGTCGAAACGGCTGTTTTTCCGTTCGACCATACCGTTTTCCAAGACACGGTAGGTAACCTCCGGGTTGGAGACGGAGACAGCCTTGTCGCCTGGCTTGGCATGGTTCTCGATCATCTTGGTGATGGGCGTAGCGGAGTCGCTGAGAAGGCCGTTCGCGGAAGCGGCAGCGGTTGCGGCGATGAGGGCGAATGCGGCGATGGCGATATTTTTGATCATTGTCTTGATCCTCGAAACGGGTAACACTGCGAATTGCAGCACGTTGAAAGTAAAACGCCGATTTTTCAGCCGCCTGTCGCCGACTATACAATTTTGTAAACCCGCCAATGCCTTAACTGCCGCAAGAAAGCCCGATTTGCGGCGTGATCAAAAGCGGTGAGATTTCTTTAAAGCTGTATTTAAGACAACGTCATCGCCATGAAGATACTTCTTGTAGAAGACGACAACACAACGGGAAACTATATTATCAAGGGACTGGCCTCTGCCGGCCACACGGTCGACTGGGTGAAGGACGGGCGCGACGCGCTGGCGGCCGGCCTCGACGGCGGATACGACGTCGCCGTCGTGGACCGCATGATCCCCGGCCTCGACGGCCTCAATCTGGTCAAGAGCATGCGCGCGGCCTCGATACGCGTCCCCATCCTTTTTCTCACCGCAATGAGCGGTGTTGACGACCGTGTCGAAGGGCTGGAAGCGGGGGGCGACGATTATCTGGTCAAGCCCTTCGCTTTTTCGGAACTGACGGCGCGAATCAATGCGCTCGTTCGGCGCCCGCCTATTGCCACGGAGAAGACGCGCCTGCGCGTCGGCGACCTGGAGATGGACCTCGTCACCAGAACGACATCGCGTGCAGGGCAGCGGATCGACCTGCTGCCACGTGAATTTTCGCTTCTCGAACTGCTCATGCGCAACGAGGGCAGAATCCTGACGAAAACGATGTTTCTCGAAAAAATCTGGAATTTCAATTTCGATCCGCAAAGCTCGGTCGTGGAAACGCATATCAGCCGGCTAAGGGCGAAAATCGACAAACCCTTCGATCAGCCGCTTCTGCACACGGTTAAAAACACAGGCTATACGCTTCATGCCCGGCGCTAGTTTCCTGAAGAGTACCGCCGTCAGGTTGGCGCTTCTCTATATCGCCCTTTTCGTCACGGCCTCGCTCGGTGCGAATATCGCAGCCTATCGAATGGTCGTCGGCTTTCTCGATGAGCGCCTGAACGCCAATGTGATGGAGCGGTACCGGGAAATCGCGTCCGCCTTCGACACGCGCGGACTTCAGGGCGCGGTAGAGATGGTCGACAATCACGGGCCGGCCATCCGGGGTCAGGAAACCATCTATTCTCTACGCAGTCCGCAGGGGCAGCTTCTTGCCGGCAGCGATCAGTTCTCGAATGTCCCACCCGGTTACTCGACTCTCGAACCGAACGACCAGCACGATAATGCGTCCCACTACAAGCTTTACAGCGCAACGCTCGGACCGAACAATCTCGTTGTCGGGATCAGCTATGGCGATACGGATGAACTGGCCCGGATTGTTCTCATAAGTTTCTGCTGGGCGACAACGATCGTGCTTTGCGTCGGCATGACTGGGGCGGCCATACTGGCATACCGGACGCGTCGTCGTATCGCGTCGCTGACACAGAGCGCTCACGCTATCGGCAATGGCGAGCTGTCGAAACGGCTTCCGGTCTCCTCGCGCAGGGATGAAATCGACATATTGTCGGCCGAAATCAATGTCGCTCTGGCAAGACTGGAATCCAGCGTCGCGGCATTGAAGCAGGTGACCACGGATGTGGCACACGATTTGAAGACACCGATAGGCCGTGCATTTCTCGTTCTGGAAGATGCGTTGAATGCACATGGGATTGACGAGATGAGGACGGGCATTGAAACCGCCCTCGAAGACCTGCTGTCGATCGCCAATACCTTCGACGCGCTTCTGCGGATTGCGCAGATCGAAGCGCGAAACAGAACCGCGCGCTTTAAAGTATTCGATCTGTGTGACGTCGTCAGCGACATATACGAGACCTATGAGGTGATCGCAGCCGAGGAAGGTTACCAGCTGCGCATGCGCATGGATGCCGGGGAATGCCGGATCGAGGGAGATCCCGACCTCATCCGCCAGCTGTTGGTGAATCTTCTGTCCAACGCCATGCGGCATACACCCGCCGGATCCAGGATCGCGCTCGATCTTTCACACAACGGGGCGCGGGCGCAGTTGGTGATCGCCGATAACGGGCCGGGCATTTCAGAGGAAGACCGAGCCCAGGTTTTCGACCGCTTTTATCGCGTCGAAAAAAGTCGAACCACATCAGGGTCGGGGCTTGGCCTCAGCCTTGTCAAGGCGGTAGCGGAACTACACGGCGCCGCCGTGACACTTTCGGACAATCACCCCGGCCTGCGCGTGACCGTTCAGTTTCCGCCGAGCTGTTAGACAAGCGGAGCGGAGCGCGCATTGGCGCGCACCGCTTTCGTTCTTCACATCAGGCGGCGAGGTCTACGACGATACGGCCGTCGATCTTGCCCTCTTCCATGCGGTGGAAGATATCGTTGATGTTTTCGAGCTTGTCCCACGAGAAGTGGGCTGCGACCTTGCCTTCCCCGGCGAAGGTCAGCGCTTCCTCGAGATCCTGTCTGGTGCCGACGATGGAGCCGCGCACCGTGATCCGCTTCAGCACCGTGTCGAACACCGGAATGGAGATAAAGCCCGGCGGCAGGCCGACAAGCGCCATGGTGCCCTTGGAGCGGAGGAAGCCATAAGCCTGTTCCATGGCCTTTGGCGACACCGCCGTCACCAGCGCCCCGTGGACGCCGCCTGTCGCCTTCTGCACCTGTTCAACGGCGTCGGGCGCACGGCCGTTGACGATGACATCGGCGCCAAGCTTCTTCGCCAGCGCGAGCTTGTCATCAAAAATGTCGGCGGCAACGACATGCATGCCCATGGCCTTGGCATATTGCACGGCCATATGGCCGAGCCCGCCAATGCCTGAAATGACCACCCATTCGCCCGGCCGGACTTCGGTCTCCTTGAGGCCCTTATAGACGGTGACACCGGCGCAAAGCACCGGGGCCGCGGGGCCGAAATCGAGATTATCAGGCAGCCGGCCCACGAATTTCGGATCGGCAAGGCCATATTCGGCAAAGCTGCCATTGACGGAGTAGCCCGAGTTCTTCTGGCTCGGGCAAAGCGTCTCCCACCCGGTGCGGCAGGGAATGCA